>JANOTC010000489.1:0-16259 GCA_031416175.1 Gammaproteobacteria bacterium | reverse complement strand
GGTTTTTTACTACGCTGTGCAGTCGAATGGTGGTATTGCGTCAGTTCTTGCAATACGGTTTTCAACTTTGGCGTCGTCGACGCTTTCACTGCCGAATTCTGAACTCGCCAAAAATCACTGCGCTTGCCGTAGCGATTGGCGAAGTCCTCACGTGCAGACAGCGCAGCTGAGAAAAACTTGCTTTTGGTTAATAAATCAATGCGCTGCAATTGCAAATCAGGCCCCATCGCGTGGGTGGGCTGCAGCGCCGCGAACGCCAGATACGCATCTGTCGCGTCTTTGACTCGGTCCTCCTTAACAAAATATGCAGCTAACTGCGAAAACACGACATATTCCAGCTGCGTTTGCGGATGCTTCGTAAAATATTCTGTTGCGGCAGGGACGCCGCCCGCATAGGAAAAGGTCAAGCTAAGCGCACGAAATAAATCGCTGAGTAATTCCTTGTCCACGCGGCTTAGACCGGACGTGTCTATGGCGTGAGTCACGTCATAATTGACTGGTAGCTCGCCCAACAGCGTGAGAAAAGTGTCAACCGCCGCCTCATAACGTTCAGACAGAAACAAGGTCCAGCCACGTTTATACAAGGCCCGCGCATAAAACGACCCCGATTTTCCGCGCCCAAGCACCTGCATGTACGACTTTTCCGCCGCCACATAATCCTTCATGACAAACAGCATTTCACCCTTGCGGAAATTTGCCTCCAACACATATTCGCTACGCGGATAGCCTCTAACAAGCTTATCCAGAACCTCGATGGCTTTTTCCATCTGTCCCGTTTGTTCGAAAGCACGGGCCAATTGGTAAAGTATCCAGTCGGTGCGCGGGTCATTTGGATTTGCCTGGAGCAAGCCTCCATACAAATCGATGGCGCTGCGGTAGTTGTCCTGCCCTGGCGCAGACTTTTCTGCGGCCGCACCACGGTAAGCCTCGACCAGCTTTTCTTCGCGATCACGCAAGAGCTGATTATCCCCGGCTTCCATTTCGAGATCAGCCAGCCGATTGAGCGCACTACGATAACGCGGATGATCCATCGGCGCTTCCTGCAAGAACGCGCGATAGCTTTCCATTGCTTTTTCTTTGGTGGCACCCACGGTTCGTTTGGTCTCTATGTGTACGCTACGCTTATCAAGATTTTTGAGCGTAGGTGAATTTTGCGTGGCACAGCTTGCCAGCATCCATCCTGTCATCATGATAGTCACGCAGGCCATTTTCATTTTTTGGGCACCGGCTTTGAGTTTGCTTCGTCGTAAATCTGCGCCGCGCCATAACGCGCTTGTGCCAGGTAAGCCGTCGCAAACCGGCGCTTGGTGTTCAATTCCGCCAACGCATCTTCTTGAATCAGCTTTTGGTAACCCCGGAGCAGTACCGCGCAGCGATCCGACAGCGCCGCTGCGCGCGATTTCATTACCCCGTATCGTTCAAGTGACTCAACACTGGATAATACGGCGCTTGTTGTCGTTGTCACCGTGCCGTTTTTTGCTGAAGGGGAAGCAAGTTTCGCCAGCGCATCGCCCAACTGAGTACCTGTTTTACGAGCTCTTGGGTCAAACGTCGCATTCAAATCCCATTGCAACAAACCTTTTTGAATTCGCAGCCGTTGCGCGAATTGTTCACTTTGCGGTTCAGCTCCCAAATGGTCAAGGCGTTGCTGGAGTAGCGCCAATCTTCCATAACGCGTTACTTCTTTCGGTTCAGCAAACACAAGCGTATCCCGACTTGTGACGGCCTTATTGTACTTATCCTTTAACTGACGCCCATGCGTCACTAGGCTAGCACGACGGTCGCCTCCCGATTTTTGACTAGGATCGACACGTTTGCTGCCACTGAGCAGAATATCAAGCCGCACGATCCATTCATCGAGATTAGACTTTAGTCTCCAGACGTCGCGATAAGAACGAAATAGGCTTTGGAAATCCTCTTGGCCAAACAACTCTGACACTAGTCCGATATGACCATCCGCCCCTTGCTCTTGGAGACGGCGTGACAACGTGACATCATCAAAAGGCGGCGCTTCAAAAAGTGGTGCGAAAAAAACACCTTGATCGGTCGCCTCGGTCGAATTCTCGA
The DNA here is from genome assembly GCA_031416175.1 of Gammaproteobacteria bacterium. GTDB lineage: Bacteria > Pseudomonadota > Gammaproteobacteria > S012-40 > S012-40 > JANOTC01. Next base: position 14,192 of record JANOTC010000489.1, on the reverse strand, counting down.
TCAGCGTCTGCACCGCAATATAGCGGCCTAACGCTTCTTCGTAAAATTTTACAGCCTGTGCTGGCGCTGAAACTTGCGCATACGCGTAGGGCGTCGCTAACATGGATTCTTGAACAGTGACGTCGGTGCTATTGCGTTTACGCAGCTCAGTCCAAGGCACCAACGCCTCAGCATAACGCCGCTCAAACGAATGCGCCCAGCCCAAACCCAGGAGTGCTTTGTTTGAAAATGGGCCAATTAAACGTACGCGCGTCAACGCCTCAATTGAGGGCGCAGCCTTTCTTTCCCGCAAATAGTAATAGCCAACCGTCAAATTAGCCTTATCAGCCAATGCCAACATGTTAGAAGAATTGTCGACGGGACGACCCACCGCCACCAAATTGGAGAGCCCTTCTTTCAATTGGCCTGTCCGCAGTTGTGCGACGCCTAAATTGAACATGGCGTAGGCATGCCATTCCGTCCCCTTGAGCATTTTCGCAAACACGCGCGTCGCGTCGTCGTATCGACCAATCGCGATCAGGTATTCAACTTTCCAATACACAACCTCTGCCGCGAGATCGGGCGGCAAGCCGTCTTTGATCTCATTCGCAGCGACCCAGGTGCCTTCTAAATCACGGGCGCGGTAAGCCGCTTTTGCAGCATAATACCAGCCCATGCTTTTCATCGCTGGAACAGAGGACGGTCCGCCTACCACACCGCGCAAAAGCTTGCGCGCCTCGTCATGGACGCCGTAAGACATTAACAGGCCCGCACGAAATTGGTCTTTTTCACGCGGCGTCATCGCCAGCTGATCGCGACTCGACGCCACGTCAAACTTTACTAGCGCCGAAAAATAATCCTTAGTATATAAATCAAAAAGAATTGTTTTGTATGCGGCGGACTGCACAAGCTTCGCGGTAGGAACAGGCTCGCTTTCCTTAGCGTCTGCGCTGACCATAGACGCAATAAAAGCAATAGTTAGCAGCCAGAATCGCCATAGCGACGACGAATGACTGCTCGCTTTTGAATGGACGACTACCACTGACTTACCTTAAAGTCGGGCTGAAGCTTTTTTACCACATCAGTCACTTTTAGATCCAAATAGGCCGGTGCTTTACCTTTTTGAAACGTATAGTTCGCTGCACGCGAGTAGTCGACACCGCGTGGCCCTTTCCCTGTAAACACTGCTACAAGATCATGCTTGCCCGGGCTATAACTTCCCATGTGTAAGCGTTGCACAGCTCCTTTAACTAAGGCCGCCGATTCAAGGGGCGTGTATAAATGACTCGCCACAACTTTATCGTCTAACTTCAGCTTTACCGACTCCAGTGTAAAGAAATCACCAATATCCAAAGACAGGAAAATATTAACTTGGGTGGCGTCTGGCACCATGACTTCTTCTTCAAGCAAGGTCATTTCTTTATTGAGATCCACAATCTCTTTCTTCAGCGCCTGCACCTGTGCATCCAGGCTGCGCGCTGCTCCCCCATCAATATTGTGTTCCGCCTGCGACACAATCGGCGCAAGACTGAGCGATAGGAATGCACTCAACAAAATCCTTCGACTCCGCATAGGCACCTCAAACTTGATCCACAAACGAAATTAGAAAAATACGCCGACCGAAAAATTTGCTTCAAAGTTATGCGCCATTTTCCGACGACCCAGTAAATTGGTTTCCATTTCGTGGCCGCGCGCTTCTACTCTAAGCGACAACCAATCGGTGGGTTGTGCGCGTATACCCATACCAAACACAATTGAAAAATAGTCATCATTGGCTATATTAGAATTACCCGCCCCCGCCACAAGATAGGCGGCAGAGGTCCAAGCGCGCGACGTGCTCCAGAAAATCTGACCAGGAAAAAGATTGTAGCCAAGGACTACATTGTAATAGTCGAGAAATTGTTGCCCAGATGAACCGAAGGCCGCGATACCGGCGCTACGAAACGACTCATCTGACACTGACGCCTGCCCGTAGGAACCCTCTATAAAAAAGTCTTCTGTCGCGTGTACGTCAACGCGCATTCCGCGCAACATGCTGGACCCGAAATCTTCAACGCTGAGTACCCCAACAAAAATACCGACTTCGAATTTTTCGGTATCAATTTTAGGTACATTGATTGTCCGCCGCTCCAAGACGGGTTCCAATACCGGCAATGACCCGCTCGCGTTATAGACCGGATCCGCCGCCCAACAGGATGCGCCAAACAACCAAGCCACGAGAGCGTAAATGAACGACTTCAACACGCGTCACCTCGACTAAAATATGGCCACGAACGTCGTTTGCCACTCGATAAATTGTTTCGTCTTATTGCCTGACAACGAATGCGAAAGCAGGGAAGCACGTATGTCGAAGCCTTTGTCGGCGGCAAAATTAACGCCGACGCCAAACTGCGTAAGGGTTCCGCTCGCTGCCTCCGTGTCGAGCAAGGTGCCCCGCGCTACGCTTTCAAACTTACCGGCGCCGCCCATTAGAAAAGGCGACCATCGCTTCGTCGGATAGGCGTGTGCGCGTAGGCCGAGGCGGGTATACGTGGAAACGGAATAGATTCCCGGCGCCCGCGCCCAGGCCAGTTCAGCCGCAACGTAGGGCGTGAAGCGATAGCCGCTAAATACGCCCAACAAGGAATCGCCAGAGAATTTCCCGGTTGAGACACCCAATTCGATTCGACGTTGCACCCTATCCGCCGCTTCCAATTGACCAAAACTGACCCGTCGACCCGTATCCGGGAGTTGCGCCGTCGCCAGGTCAAGACCATCAACCCACCCCTCGACATCTCTTGTCGTTCGGACTTTGTACCAATTCACTTTTTCCTTGATGACAAACAGTTCCGCGTTTTTTTCAGCGACGTGGAAAATCGGAAAACCGCGCCCTGGTCCAGCGTGAATATCAATAAAATCAGTTGTTACCACGGCGCGCACGAGAGGGTTAGTGGGTGTCGGAGCGGCGGACTGGCTGAAGCCTTGCGGCGAAACCATCAAGCACAAAACAGCAGCTAATATAGCGTATGCGCTCTTCATGGCGTTGGCGGTGTATTCAACCAGAGGAGGACGGTCTTGTAGTCATTGCTCGTTGGATCCAAGATGGGTCCACCCGTGTTGTCTGGTGGATGCGCGACTAGCCCACTTGGCCGAGTAATAATTGCGGATAGCGCTGGCGTCGTCGCATCGACAAAGTCGAGCGAAATGTAAAAGTCTTCTTCCGCATCAAAGGCCAAAATAAACCGAGTTTGCGCGAGACGCGGATTAGAGTCCCCTCCATTCGCAAACGGGTAATGGCATAAGTTACAGCGGACTTTAATGACTTGCCACGCTGACTGCATAAACTGGATCTTATCAACCACACTCATCAATTTTTTCGGCACTTGCTTGTCATCCAGCGGCCAATTGGCGAACTGGGCACCCTGATCAATCCACTCAACGACCAGCCGCCGCTCAACGTCGCTCAGCATCGGCGCGTGATTAAGACCTGCAACCGGCAGCCCCTCATCCGCATGCAATTCTTCGTTGAACAACTTCTCGACGAGGTAGCTTCGTCGTGAATAACCGGCCTGAACTAAGTTCGTGAGGCGACGCATTTTCCGTATCGTACCGACTGTCTCAAATACAATTTTTCCATCCGCTGAAAACACCGGCGCCGCTTGATTCAAATCGTTATACGATGCGGGCCTGCCATCGCCTGCATTCAACGTTGCACTTAAGCTCAACCCACTAGGATTACTTTGCGCGTTGCGGACCCCATTGTGGCAATCAATGCATCGCCCGCCCGGACGTACCTTGTCCCACAACGGCTGAACATTTTTTACATAATCAATCGTGCCCGCAACAGGAGCAGGTGTCGTCAAATCTGCGTAACGAATTCGAATCGCTGGATCGGCTTGACGCACCGAAGGATCGGTCCAAACATCCACGAATTCAATATCAGTTTGAAGATTCGCGGAAGCAGGATCGAGCCTGACCCGGGTTTGCGCCATCGTTTCTTGGGCCGTGCTACGTAGCCCCTGATTCGAGTCAACTAAATTTTGCCCATTGACATCACGCAATTGCGTATTGGGATGATTTCCAGCGATAGGGGCGCTATTGAGCGCGGCACCTCTAAGCGGCTCATGGCAGCCATTACAGGTTAGTTGTTCGCCAGGCCGTACCTGCAACCATGCCGTATGATTTACAAAAGCGCGCCCTTTGCTATCAAGCACAGTTAACGTTAGGGAGGTATCAGCAGGCACCTTTATGAAAAAAGAACCGTCCGGCTCAATGGGCGCGTAACCCAACAACGTTTGCATGCTAAACGGCGTTAGACCCACCACGCGCGGATCCAGTTTAGCCGGCTGCGGCACAGCCTTAGATACCCTGATAAATCGGGCTGGCCGTTGCGAAGCTGTGGTTTGCAACGGATTTTTTAGCTTGGCGATGTCCGCTACAAAAAGGCGCGAATCGCGCGAAGGATCAGCGGGGGACAGAACGGGGATTGGCGAAGCGGCACGTTCATTCGCCGTCATCATCCCGTTGCCAAAATGACCATGCTCGTCGGTGTCGTAAACACTGCGAACGTGAATGAACCCCACTTCTTCATTCGCGCTTATGCGCGGCGCAGAACTGAGCGGCGCGCGGTCAGGCACGACCAATGGCACCGGACGCGGGCGCAAGGCCACCGGATCCGTATAGGCAATTCCGGGTTCTGGCAAGATTAAGGGTTTTACGCTCTTATCATCCACATCAAGCATGTAAATGCCATATTCGAACGGTGATTCCGATTCCAAGTCAGGCACATGGGTACGGTTCGTTACATCAAGCTTGGTCCCTATCTGGTAACGACCGTACGACACGAGGGCGCGATTGGTGCCGTCCTCTACCAAAAATGGCGACGTGTAGCGACCTTGTTTCGCCGCTTTTCGTTCGACTGGCACCAAAAAGTCTGTCGCAGGGAGCTGACCCCGCCCCTTTTGTGCAACGCCGCCGGGGCCAGGCCCGCTATCGTCCGAATACTGCTTAACATCGAGCAATAATAATGCGCCGCCGCGCCACGTTCCATCGCGCGGCATAACGGTCGACAACACCCGTCCATCCGCTAGCTCGCGCGGAAACATAAATGCCTCACCTGGGCTGTGAGCACCGTAAAGAATGCGCAGATTTGAACCGTCGGGATTCGCGGTGTAGAGACTTATTTGACTGCGTTCCGCCACATTATCCCAGCGGCTAAAAACAATTCGTCCGTCATGCATAACCGAAGGGTTCAGATCGTGGCTTTGATTAAAGGAGATCTGCTCAATGAACTGCCCGTCGGCCGTCATTCGGTGCAATAGTAGCGCTGGCGTTTTCTGGTCTTCGTCAAGGAAGGTATAGCCAAGGGCATCTTTAGTCTTTTTTTGCCGATTTGAGACAAAGAGAATGCGTCCGTCTGGCAAAAAAGTAGGGTCCAAATCATCGCCTTTGTTGGCGATTTCGAAATCTCTAATAACAGGAGAAAGCGTATCGGTAACGACGTTATAGATCCAAATTTTCCACGTTGAATCGACACTGCATTCCAAGGACGATTTCGGCGCACAGCGCAGAGAAAAAATGACCTTAGTGCCATCATAAGAAACGTCGGGATCGGCAACGGCCCCTAGACCGTTTGTTAGCCGACTTGTGATATTGCGTTCTTGCGACGTTGGCGAAGAAACATCCCGGAGATAAAGGTCGCTACCGGGTTCTTTGTCGGTGCCAGGCTTAAATGACGGGCTAGAAATAGGGTCAGTCCAGGCGCCCACCGGACGCTTAATATAGGCGATCGGCCAATCGCCATTTAACAAGACGGGATCACCCGCGACTTGAAATCGGCAAGCGCTCAGGCTGGTGAAGAAAAATAGGATCACCACAGCAAGAAAGAATATCCCACGGCTTCGCATTCAGCTGCCTACCCGTAGCGGCTCAATGCCATTAAGCGCATTATTGTCGAGCGTTATTGAGACGACGGCACATACCTCACAAAAACTGCTATGGCGCAAACCTGAGTTTGTCACGCAACCCCGCATCCAAAATAGGTAACCACCATTAACTTGGCCTTAATTCGCGCACGTGCTGAACCCTCTCGGGACGGCGATTCTACGGCTAAGGTGTGAAATATTCGACGGCGATAACCCACACAGGCGCACTTACGCCACATTTCTGCGGCGTAAGTGCGTCACTCAAAAATTAGAAAAATTTATTAGCGCCAAATTTATTTATTTTTGATAATAGGGCGTGGAACGCATTGCTAAGGCTAAGTGATTAAAACTTGATTCGAAAACCCAGCCGTAGGCCCGTATCCACCTTCTCCATGTAGCCACCCGTGCGTGCCGCGAATCGACGCCACTCCACAAACGCCGCGCCCTGCGGCAGCAATTCGTATTCCGCGCGCGTTGCTAGCTCAAGAAACGCGTTGGCATCTTTAAATGTGACGATATCCGGCGCGTAGTAGGCGTCGAGGTGCAAAACGAAGCGCTCGTAGGATGGAATGGGGTAATTGACCTGGCCACCAATGGCCAACGCTAGAATCTCCCTAGAATCCCATGACGACAAGTATGTCTTGCCACCCAGCCCCAAGACCAATCCCGGCAACTTCGTCCCCGCTTCGTTGAAGACATTTAGACTGGCTTCTACGAGAAAATCTCCCGACGAATTAAACAGCAGGCCAGCGCCCGCCTCAGCCCCGCCAATTTGACCTGAGCCTACGTCCTTAGTGTATTTGGCTTGGGCGCTGTGCTCGCTAAAGCCAAGCGCTACCGTTTGCCCCGCCTGCGCGCCACCGACCATTCCCGCCAAAATCAGGCCTAACACATAACGATTCACAATTAATTTCTCCCTTGTTACCTTAATATTGCCACAAAATAAGTTCAAGAAACGCACATCGCCTGACGAAAGCTATAATGAACCCGTAGCCCGTGCGCGTCTGTCCACTACCCCGCCATGCTAACGCGTGTGGTGCAGTATAAAGGAAAATATTACTGAACCAAGGTACGCGGGCGTTTGAGACCTTCACAGCCAGTTTTGATCCATTACCCATTAAGTTTGTGAGTGTACAGTGCTAGACTCGCGTCGCAAGATCATTTATATTCACACGAACCGTGAGAAAACTATCATCCATTTGCGTACGGTTATGTTGATGGATAGGCGTTTGTTATTAGATAGGGAACCGAAATGATATTTGGATTATTAGATTTGTCGTTCTGGCAGTACGTTGCCGCAACGTTGATTATGACTCACATCACGATTGTGGGCGTCACCGTGTACTTACACCGCCATCAGGCCCACAGGGCGTTGGAACTGCACCCAGCCATCTCACATTTTTTCCGCTTTTGGCTGTGGATGAGCACCGGTATGGGCACCAAGCATTGGGTGGCCGTCCATCGAAAACACCACGCCAAATGTGAAACCGACGAAGATCCTCATAGCCCACAGACGCGCGGCCTCAAGAAAGTGATGTGGGAAGGGGCCGAGTTATATCGGACTGAAACCAAGAACCTCGAAACCTTGGAAAAATACGGCCAGGGCACCCCCAATGATTGGATGGAGCGTAACATCTATTTGCCGATGCACAACAAAGGCATCGTCATTATGTTGTTGATCGACTTGGTGTTGTTCGGCATTCCCGGTCTCACCATTTGGGCAATTCAAATGATGTGGATCCCTTTTTGGGCAGCAGGCATTGTCAACGGTGTGGGTCACTTTTGGGGCTATCGCAACTACGAATGCCAAGACGCGTCGCGTAACGTGTTTCCGTGGGGCATCATTATCGGTGGCGAAGAACTCCACAATAATCATCACACCTACGCCAGCTCAGCCAAGCTGTCGTCGAAGTGGTGGGAATTTGACATTGGCTGGATGTATATCCGCATTTTCTCTATGCTCGGCCTGGCGCAAGTTAAGCGCGTTGCACCGACGCCCGTGATTATTCCGTCCAAATCTGTGCTGGATCTCGATACTGCTCGCGCGATTGCCACCAATCGCTTTCAAGTGATGGCGCGTTATGCACACGAAGTGATAGCGCGCGTAAACAAAGAGGAAGTCGACAAGGCGGCTACAGCGGATCGCAGCTTACTACGCAAGGTTCGACCTTTGCTCGTGCGCGAAGAATCGTTGATTGATGACGCAGCGAAGCGGGATTTAGCGTCGGCGCTGGAACGCAATGAGAAGCTGAACACGGTGTATGAGTTCAAACAGCGTTTGCAAGATCTCTGGCATCGTTCGTCTGAGAACCAAGAAGGCTTAGTGCACCATTTGCAAGAGTGGTGTAAGCAAGCGGAAGCTTCGCGGATTAAGGCTTTGCAAGAGTTCGCGCGCAATTTGCGCACGTACGCGCATCAGCCAGCTTAGACATTCTTCGTCAAAGCCGCAAAAAAACCCGCCTCGGCGGGTTTTTTTGTGTTCGACATCCTTAATTTGCCTTAATCTGCCAGCCCTATTCCGGCAGAACCATGATCGCGTCCATTTCTACGGCCGCCGAACGCGGCAAGGCCGCCACACCTATCGCCGCGCGCGCGGGGTACGGCTGTTGGAAATAGCGCGCCATCACTTCACTGACAACGGGGAAATGGGTTAGATCGGTTAGAAACACATTGAGCTTGACCACGTCAGCCAAACTGCCACCCGCCGCCTCTGCGACTGCCTTCAGATTTTCGAAAACACGCACAATCTGTGCTTCCACTCCGCCTTCGACCATGAGCATGGTGGAAGGCACCAAGGGAATTTGGCCAGAAAGATAGACTGTGTTCCCCGTCCGAACCGCTTGTGAATAAGTCCCAATGGCTTTGGGCGCCAGTTCTGTACTAATAATCTGTTTTGTCATTTCGTTGCCTCTTGGTAAGTCGCCAATTTTAGCCGCTTGTGGATAGGCTCATGATCCGCCCTTGCCGCGCGTTATCTTTGAGACAGCATCAATGGTACGCAGTCGACGCATAATGTCTGCCAGATGCTTGCGGTCACGGACTTGGATAAGGAAATTGAGGTCAGTGAGGCTATCCCCGCGATCATCAATGGTGACATTTTCGATATTGACTTCTTTCTCGGCAATGGCCGCCGCGACTGTTGCCAGCACGCCGCGTTGATTTTTCGCCACGACGCGAATATCGACAGGGAATTCGCCTTGTGTGTCACTTTCCCATTGCAAGCCCACCCATTTATCGGGGTGCTTCTTGAAGTCGCGAATGTTTTTGCAGGAGTCGGTATGGATAACCATGCCCCGCCCCGGACTAAACACACCAATGATCGGATCGCCCGGAATCGGCCTGCAACACTTGGCGTAGTTAACAACGATGCCTTCAGTGCCCGTAATCGCCAATGGCCGAGTAGGTGCCTCTTTGTCACCGCCCAGCCACGACGGTGCGTAACGGGTGAGCATGTTTTTCAGCTTGGCCTGGCCCGTACGCGTAGATTTATCTTGGTTTGTTAAGCCCTCGCCCATTTGCTCGTCGGTCAATTGCCGCGCCACCAAGGCGGCAATGCGATTACCCAAGCCGACGTCTCCCAACAATGCGTCGGGCGATTTGATGCGCAAAGCGGTGAGTACGCGCTGCATCGGCTCGGGTTTAATGTCGTCTAGGCTCAAACCATGGCTGGCCAACGCTTGGTCGAGCAGCCGCTTGCCTAGCACGGCGGCTTCGTCTGTTTGTAGGTTCTTTAAGTAATGACGAATTTGCGCACGCGCTTTTCCGGTGACAACAAATCCGAGCCAGGAGGGGTTCGGCTTACCGCCAATGGCGGTGACTATTTCAACGGTTTGTCCGGTGAGCAAGCGCGTGCGCAACGGCGCGATTTGCCGATCCACTTTCGCCGCCACGCAGGTGTCGCCAACCGTGGTGTGAACGGCGTAGGCGAAATCAACGGGGGTCGCACCACGCGGGAGTTCTATGATGTCGCCACGTGGCGTGAAAACGTATACAACGTCTGGAAATAAATCGATTTTAACGTTTTCTAGAAACTCTAAGGAGTTTCCGGCGTTTTTTTGCATGTCTAACAAGTTTCGCAGCCACTCGTTGGCGCGACTATGCGACGTCGCGAGTCCGCCTTCGCCCGTTTTGTACAACCAGTGCGCTGCCACGCCCGCTTCGGCAACACGATCCATGTCTTGTGTACGAATTTGCGCTTCGATGGGTACGCCATACGGGCCGAATAACACCGTGTGCAGGGATTGGTAGCCGTTCTTTTTCGGGATGGCGATATAGTCTTTGAATTTTCCCGGTAAGGGTTTGTATAAGTTGTGAACGGTGCCCAAGGCGCGATAACACGTATCCACTTTATCGACGACGATTCGGAATGCGTAGACATCGAATACTTCGGAAAACGATAGATGCTTGGTACGCATTTTTTGGTAAATACTGAATGCGTGTTTTTCGCGACCAAATACTTGTGCAGGCAAGTCTTCTTGCGTTAACCGCTCGCCGATGGCGGTTTGAATTTTATGGATTATTTCTTTGCGATTGCCACGGGCACGTTTAATTGCCGCACGCAGAATTCGCGCGCGCATGGGATACAATCCTTCAAATCCCAGCTCTTGCAGCTCAACGCGCAGGGTGTTGATGCCCAAGCGGTTCGCTATGGGTACGTAAACGTCCAAGGTTTCGCGCGCAATGCGCCTGCGTTTGTCCGGACGCATGCCCGACAAGGTACGCATATTGTGGAGACGATCTGCTAATTTGATCATGATGACGCGAATGTCTTTGGTCATCGCGAGCATGAGTTTGCGGAAATTTTCGGCCTGCGCTTCAGCCTTCGATTCGAACTTAATTTGCGTTAGTTTGCTGACGCCGTCGACTAGGTCGGCAACCTCGGAATCGAACTCTAGTGCGATGGTTTCTTTGGCCGTGGACGTATCTTCAATAACATCGTGAAGAATGGCGGCGATGATGCTCTTGTGATCAAGGCGCAACTCTGCAAGTGTGCGCGCCACTTCGAGCGGATGGTAAATGTAGGGTTCGCCGCTGTGGCGTTTCTGGTCTTTGTGCGCTTCGGCGCCAAAGAGATAGGCGCGATAAACTTCCTGTACCTGGGTTTTGTCCAGGTAAGAATCGAGCATGGTACAAAGGTCGCTAATTTGAAACACACATACCCTGTGCGAGCGTGCGGGCTTTGTGCGATCGGCGGCGCGTCTGTTCTAGATATGCCGTGGAAAATCCTGGCAAACACGTTAGCGAATTAGATACGCTAACGTTCTGGAAAAGACGCACACCGATTCCGCAGAGCTTCCGCAGTTTTAACGGAAGTAAATCAAATCAACTCGTTGATCAATCGTCGTCTAGATTCATAGGCGGCATGGGCGCCACGACAGGCTGCACTTCAAACACAGGCTCATCTTTTTCCAACAAAATGGCGTTGGTGACTTTGCCCGCCGCAATTTCGCGCAAGGCTAAAACAGTGGGCTTGTCATCTTCCCAAGGCAAATGAGATTCATGGCCGTTGGCCAACTGACGCGCTCGTTTACTGGCGACCAACACCAACTCAAAGCGGTTTTCTACATTTTCTAGGCAATCTTCAATCGTTACACGCGCCATTTCCACACTCCATAAGCCAAAGCGAACTGGTGATTATAGGTCAGACCCGGTTCTCACGCCAGTAAGTCGTGCAATAGACGCTGGTGGCGCGCTGCCTGACGCGGCTGGCGCAGGCGCTGGCAGGCGACGACTTGGCTGAGTTCAGTTAGGGCAACATTGAAGTCGTCGTTTACGATTAAAAAATCAAATTCATTGTAGTGCGATATTTCCGCGACCGCCTCACGCGTGCGGCGCGCAATGACGTCTTCACTGTCTTGACCACGGTTGCGCAATCGTTCCAGTAATACGGTTCGGGACGGTGGCGCGATGAAAATGCTTACCGTGGCAGGAATTAATTTGCGCACTTGCTGAGCGCCTTGCCAATCGATTTCGAGAATCACGTCTTTTCCCGACGCGACTTGCGCCTCTAACCAAACACGGGAGGTGCCGTAGTAATTATCAAAAACTTCTGCGTATTCCAAGAACTCACCGGCATTACGCATTGCGATGAAGCGTTCTTTCGTGACGAAATGATAATCCACACCGTTTTGCTCGCCGGGCCGCATCGGGCGCGTGGTAAAGGAAATTGATAGTTTTAAGTCGGCGTCCGCGCGTAAAAGCGCTTTAACTAAGCTGGTTTTGCCTGCACCTGAAGGCGCCGCAATGATATAGAGCGTGCCGACAAAGGCCGTCATTTCTGCTCCTTTTGTGCTGCGTGCGTCAGCGCCGCGACCAAAAGCCGTAATGCTTGGCCACGATGGCTTAGCCGATTTTTGTCACTGTCCTGCAACTCAGCGGCTGAGTAATTGTGCGTAGGAACAAAAAACACAGGATCGTACCCAAAGCCACCGGAACCGACAGGACTCGCCAAAATGCGACCTTCCCAAGTGCCCTGACAAATGAGCGGCGTCGGGTCCAAGGCGTGGCGCAAATACACCATAACGCATTGGAAACGCGCACTGCGTTGTTGCTCGGTCAGTCCATCGAGGGCGGCCAACAATTTGCGGTTATTCGCTGCATCGCCATGTCCCACGCCAGCATAGCGCGCCGAATAGATGCCAGGTGCGCCGTTAAGGGCATCAACTTCTAGACCAGAGTCGTCGGCGATGGCGGGAAGGCCGGTATGATGGGCGGCATTTCGCGCTTTGATTATCGCGTTTTCAACAAAACTTAATCCCGTTTCTTCCGCCTCAGGCACAGCAAAGTCGGACTGCGGCACGATACCTAAGTGAGAATCGCTCAGGAGCTGTCCTATTTCGCGCACTTTGCCTTGGTTGCCCGTGGCAAGCACAATCCGCGTTAAGCCCAATGCCGCACTCATTATGGCGCCAATACCGCGCGTTGCTTTTCGAGGAGCTGACCGATGGCCTTACGTGCCAAATCTAACATGGTGATCAATTCTTCCGATGTGAAGGCGACACCTTCTGCCGTTCCCTGCACTTCGATAAACTTGCCGTCACTGTTCATGACGACGTTCATGTCGGTTTCGGCGTTAGAGTCTTCGGCGTAGTCCAAGTCGGCAACGGCGACGCCTTTGAACATGCCCACTGACACCGAGGCCACTTGGCTTTTCAGCGGATTGTTTTTAATCGCGCCTTTTTTCAATAGGTGCGTAATCGCATCGGCCATCGCCACATAACCGCCGGTGATGGATGCCGTGCGCGTGCCGCCATCGGCTTGGATGACGTCGCAATCAATCGTGATGGTGTGCTCGCCGAGTTTTTCCATTTCGACAACGGCGCGCAAAGAGCGACCGATCAAGCGCTGGATTTCCATGGTGCGACCGCCTTGCTTGCCAAAGGTCGCTTCGCGACTCATGCGCTCGCCGGTTGATCGCGGTAACATTCCGTACTCGGCGGTCACCCAACCTTTGCCCGTGCCTTTTAGGAAGCGCGGCACACGTTCTTCCACACTCGCGGTGCAAATAACTTTGGTATCGCCAAACTCAACCAGCACTGAACCTTCAGCATGTTTGGTGTATTGGCGGGTGAGTCGAATTGAACGTAGTTCATCAGGTGCACGACGGCTTGGGCGCATAAGCTTTCCTCAGTAGCATCGGATGACGCAAATTAAAATGTGATCGATTATACCTATACCTCGCCCTGGCGGCGATCCGGTCATGCGAAAGAATACCTTAGGGGCTGGCGAGTGCGTCGGTAAACTCATCCACCGACTGTGGGCGTTCTCCGGGCATTACGTGCAAGGCGAAATCAATCGCCGCCAAGAACGAGGGGCTGTATTCTCCCGCAAAGGCTTTCGTTGCAGGTACAAGCGTGTCCGCCTCCATTCGTTCGCGCGCGGAGGGTGGCGCGGCGGCTTCGATGCACGCACGCATTGTCGCACCGACTGCGTACAAGTCAGTCCACGGCCCTAAGCGCGCATTTTTCTTGCTTTGCTCGATGGGCGAGAAGCCGTGCGACACAATGGGAAACACATGGCTAGGCGCGCTCCGCAATAATTTCCTCACGGCACCGAAGTCAATTAGAATGGGGCCAGCGTCTTGTCTCAAATAAATGTTACCCGGCTTGATGTCGAGATGCAGCACGCCACGCGCATGCACAAGTCGCAAGCAATCTAACACGGGAAGAATAATGCTCAGGATTCGGGATTCGGTCAAGTGACCGCTCTTGCGTTTGATATAACCATACAAGCTGATGCCATGATCGTAACGCATCGCGGTGTACACCGTGCCATTAGCGTGGAAAAAGCCGACAATGGCAGCGATATTGG
>JANOTC010000488.1:0-4506 GCA_031416175.1 Gammaproteobacteria bacterium | reverse complement strand
AACAGGTGGCGCCGGGAGTTCGGGCAATTCTAGTACGGGGGGCGTTGGCGTCGGTGGCACGCTAGGGTTCGGCGGCACCGGCAGCACTATCACAACAACCGGCTCTTTAATCTCATCAATCTTAGCCACAATCTGCGCATTAATGTTACCGAACGAGACGCCCTTGTCCGCGTACTTAGTGCCCACTTTATCAATTTGACGACGCGTTTCCTCTAGTAATTGTCCTACAGAGACGTCGGTACCTGGCGTCGACTTGCGTTTAGGCAGTTCACCTCGATTAGCCACATATACAGCACGAATTGCCGCGAGCGCCGTTTCAACATGCCCTTGATAATCGCGCTGCGCGATTTCATTAAAAGCAGCCGAAACAAAGGCGATTTTAAGCGCCGAGTCGTTGCCATCACTAATGGCTTGCACCACTTCACTTTCATCACTGAGGTCGACCGGCCGAATATTTAATACTTGGTCACCAATTCCTAACATGGCATATTGCTGAAGCAAATCACTAATCTTGCTATTCACCTGCGCTGCGTTGAGCGTGTCGACCGGCTTGTTCTTTTTCGCATAGTCGTCGGCCAGGTTGGCGGCCAAATCAGAAAAAACGCTGATATTGGCGGCGTTAACCGCTTCGCCTTTAACGTGCGGTAATAACGCCCGCAATTGCAAACTGGCAGGCGCCGCTACCGTCTTGCCAAAGTCCACGCGTGGCTCCGTACCGACGGTACACCCGTCAGTGTTTTCGCACACAATTTTGGTATTTTCATCGGCTGTCAGCACCACCATCACCGGGTCTGCATTCGCTCCCGGCAAGATAAGCTGATAGACGCCTTCGCTGTCAGTACGCGAAGTCGCCAACGTGTCCGCCAAGTCACCTTTTTGGTCTAAGCGAAACGCAGTAACAATGGCATCCTGCAAAACACCTTTAATAGCGCGACCTTCGATTGTCGTGGGTGTAACAGGAGGCTCCGAATCTCGATGACCACCACCGCATCCGGCGACGAGCATAGCGGCAACAATGGGCAATAAAAAATACGATTTCATTATTATCATCCGTTACTAAGTGGGTTTAAAAAAGATAGGTACTACAACGATTTTCTCGTTCTTTACGCTAACGCTGAGTTTCTTTTCAACGTAGGTCCAATCGGGTTGCATGGCACGAACGACAATTTCCGCATCGACGTTGCCAAATTCTTTTGTATTAAATTGTACTTCCCAAGCCAGTGTTCCCTCGGCCACGACGAAACTGCCGTTGCCAAGCTTGACCAGAACAGTTTGCGTCGTTTCGCTAGCTGTCCCGCGCACGGTAATTGTACCGGTCAAAACGCTCCCAGCCGCAGGCGAGAGAATGGCCATATCGGCGACAACTTGACCGTAGGGTTCGGTATCTGTGGCATCTGGAGTGCCATCGCCGTCATCATCGGTGTCCACGGCATTAACGACACCGTCGTTATCTGTGTCGAGATACAAATCGAGATTGGCAATCTCCAAATCACGGGTCGCCGTCAACAGGCCGTGAATACGTAGGTTTTTTGCAATTTCATCAGGCCGTAGTTGCCGACTGGCCGCTTTGAGTCGGACCAGGAGCGCTGTGTTTTGTATAACACCATCGTCTCCAAAATCCTCAGTGATTGCCCTTAGGGCTAACGCCAATTCGGCATCAACGGTTTTATTATGCTGGCGTGCTTGGACAGTCGCGTATTGATAGAGGGCAGCGGAAAGCGCTAATAGATAGGCGTTACCCGTCGCCGCACTCGGGTCGAAATTGTAGACACTCAGTCGATTAAACTCGGGGACATCCACAACGGGAAAAACTGAGTTCAGCGCGACCAACAATTCTTCTTCACACTTTGCGATTGTCTCAACAACGGACGGACTCTCGCTCAGTCGACCCATCACGCGATCATAGGTAATGTGGGTTAATACGTTAACGAAAACGGATTGCGCTGACCGCTCACCGCCAACAACCGTTAATGCACGCAGACTCAGCTTGCTGTTGGACCAATTACCGGACAATTCGTTGAGCTGATAACCGTCAACAATAACCCGCGCCAAACCCGGCCCTGCCAAGTTGAATGTGAAATCCCCCAAATCAGATTTTGTATAGGTAATAAGCGTTTGGGTAGTGGCGTCGCCTCTACCATCCAATACGCTGACGCGCACTTCTGAATCTTTTTGAAACGGACCTTTCGTTGCCGCACCGGTTATGGCAAAGCCGGTTCCTACTACACCGTCGTCACCGCCGCCACAGGCGCTTAACACGCCTAGCCATGAAACAATGATAAGGTTTAATCCACATCTAATTCTTTGCATAAGGTACTTCGTTTTGTTTCTCTTTATTTTCAAAATAATAGGCACCCACGCCGATGCGCCACGTCGGCCCTTCGCTAGGGAGCGTTGCCACACGCACTTTTTCCGCCGCCAGCCACGCGTTCAATTCACGTAATAACTTTTCCGACTTGGCGCGACTTACTTGCTTAAACGCGTCAGCGCTGGCGCGCGGCAAACGGTGGTAAACCACTTGCCGTTGAAAAAAGCGCGCGTCCGTTGGCGCGGAAATATTGTGATTAAGCGTGTGTAATAAATCGGCACCGCACACGCCCAAAATTTCAATTCGTTCTTCTGCGCCTTTTTCTGGGACATAACCTTCCGCACACAGCCGGATTCGATGCCCACGAACCTTTTCCACCGCACCCACGCGAACCAATTCGTCTAAAATAGCGCCCGCCGAAATATCGCCACTATAACGCTTCACCAACACATGAAAATTCGGACCGTCGCCACTGATCGCCAATTCGCGCGGCCTGCCCTCTTCATCAAGAAATTCGTGGTCGGCCATCCAGCCATTAATGACGCGAACAGCGCGATTGGGTGCCGCAAAATCCTGCTGGTCGCCCAGATCCGGCTCAAGCATTACACGCATGGCTTCTTTGCGGCTTAAGCCCGTCAATACCGCCGCCCGCGCCACGGTGGGCTTGCGACCCTCAATGGCTAAATCGGCAAACGCAGCCTCAACAAACGCACGCTTCGCCAATTCCGAAAATTCTTTGTGCGACATGCCCTGACGCATGAGAAATAAGGCCAGTGGCCGTAAAATCCAGAATGCGGCAGCAAATAATTTATTTTTTGTGTGGCTCATTTGAGGGAAAAGTAGCCCACTTTTCGGGCTGAGTCAATGGGAAGTTTGGTTTGGAAAACTTGCCTTCCTCTGTAGGAATCATAATCTCCATTCAAAATGCCGTCAGGCGATGAACTCCACTCCACGCCGCGCCACTTCTTTGGGTTGCGAATGATGTAAGGAGGCACTCACAAGCTATAATTTCGATTTTCTACAGCAACGCCTTTTCCAACCGCTGCTTGCGCGCCGGCCAATCCGGCATCACCTGACCAAGAATTGAGAAAAATTCCGAGCCGTGGTCTCGATGCGCGAGGTGACACAGCTCATGGACGATCACGTATTCAATACAAGGGCGAGGCGCCTGTATAAGCCGTGAATTCATCGTCATTTGGCCGCCCGGTGAGAGACTGCCCCAGCGACTGCGCATTTCGCGGACCGAGATTCTTGGCCTCGAAAAGCCACGCCGTCCGAACGAATGGAATACCTCAGCCAGTACGACCTCGAACAAATCTCGGGCGCGCCCCAAGTACCAGCGGCGCAACAGTTCTTTGACTTTCTCCGGTGGAAGTACACCCGGCCCGCTCACAATCATATCGTTGCGTGTAAGCGTTATCTGCTCTCTTGTTACGGAAAAGTCGTTTGCCAGCACGCGTAAACGGTATTGCCGGCCTAGGTAACGGTGCGATTCCCCGCTGAGGTATTGCCGCGGGGCGGTATGCCGCTCGTAGCGAGCGAACATTGCGAGCTGCCTACTGATCCACCTCGCTCGCAGCCGTACTTTCTCGTCAATGGTTGCATCGTCACAGTTACGCGGCGTCAGCACGAGCACCCTGCCGTCCGGATGGACTTCTATGCCCAGCGTTTTCCTTGCTGGCCGCTCAACTACGCTGAACGAAATTGCTTCGTCTCCGTAGAAAACTCTGCCCGTCGTCACGCTCAACTCCCCATCCGGTATCGCGCCAACTGCATCGACCGTTCGATGATTTCGTCCATCTCATCCGTCGTGAGCGCGACCCCTTTTTTGTCCTTCGCCTCGTCGTAAAGGTAGTCGTCGATTTCGTTCATCGTCCGCCGTTGCGCATCCACGTCGTCCGAAAAACCTACCTTTCGATTGCGCTGAATGATCGACCAGATATCGATAGCGGAATCCGCTGCAATATTGGACGCCTTTTCGACCTCCGCCACGTGTGCAGCCACATAGGGTTTGAGAACACCGTACAACGCAGCGGCATTTTCGTTTCCAACCAGCTGCGCCGGCGCGTCGTCAACGCGGCGATTGACGACCGCATCCTTAATCTCGGTTACCTTGTTCAGGTAATCCAGATCAGAGATTCGTTGGGCACGAAAATCGTCGATAGCCTGCTGAATCAGTTTCGAGAATTTTTCGAAAA
>JANOTC010000487.1:0-4204 GCA_031416175.1 Gammaproteobacteria bacterium | reverse complement strand
ACCGGAACAGGCAGCAGCGTTGTGGGCGACACGAAAAGCGTTGTCACCCGCGCTGCGTAATGTGGCACCGAAGAAAATTAACGAAGACGTCGTCGTGCCCGTCTCTCGGATTCCGGAATTGATCAATGGATTAGAAGCATTAGGTCGCGAACATGCAGTCAATATCGTTAATTTTGGTCATGCCGGAAACGGCAATATTCATGTTAATTTGTTAGTGAATCCGGACGACCCCGTGCAAATGGAATCGGCGCATCGTTGTTTGGACGCGGTGTTTACGTTAGTGCTAAAGCTGGACGGCACATTGTCCGGGGAGCACGGCGTGGGAATAGAAAAGCGTGAATTTGTGGATCGCGAGTTGGATCCTGTCAGTATTAAGCTAATGAAGGAGATTAAGGCAGTGTTTGACCCGAAGGGGTTACTTAATCCGGATAAGATTTTTCCGTTGGGGAAGTAGATGTTGGGATAATGGCTAAGTCCGCGTAACTCGGCGTCCGTTTTTCGCTGGGAAGGTAACAATCAGCACGGTGTTTTTCTTGTTTGAATATTCTGCAAATATTCCACCAGTTCATGAACACGGGTGGAGGGGTTGTCGCTGCTATGAGCCTCGGCAGCAAGCAAAACTCGGCGGGCATTGGCCTTGGCAAAATCCAGCTGATCGATGCAGTGCGCGAAGCTTCCTTTGATCGCCTTCCCATACGCAGGCCATTCGTTCTTCAGCTCTCGCAATACAGTGGCCGCGATGCTGTGGGAGCCTGTCGCATGAAAAGGCTTGTCCGTATATTTGAAGTGCAATAACAACCAATACTCAAAACACGGCACTGAAGTTATTGCAGTAAACACATCCTTTGGTTTGAAGCGTCTCAATGTATCCAGTGCTGATTGATATTCCCCATGGGTATCTTTGTCAAACACACAAAACACCCGATCAAATGGATCGCCCGCAGCGCTCGCCTCGCGATAGAGTTGGCGGGCATAGTTCACCACGCTTTTCGGGTTGGAACCGCAATCCCCGGTCACCTTCACATTGGCGCTATTGATCTTGTAAAATTCCTTCAACTCGTTGAAATAATTCGGCTCAGTCTTCTCACCTTCGCAAACAATCAACACGTTGTCATAAGGCGCCCGTTTACCTTGGCGCCGTTTCATGTCCTTCGCTTGTTTGGCCTTGCGTCGGTGAAAGAGGTTCTCTGTTCCCATGCGCCCCTACACGGTTTTCAACTTACGCACAAAAGGCAAAGCACCATAGCGGCCTGCAAGATACGACATTTCGAGATTCTCTCGCCCCTTGCGCGGGCTAAAATCACTCAGCGGAATAAGCTCCGTGGCCAGCATGTCATTTTTTTCGCAAAACCAGATCTGGTCCCGACGAAATACCTCCTGGCTCAGAATGGAAGTTTCATGTGTAGTGAACACCAGTTGAGCATTTTTAGGATTCGTCGCAGGGCTGTGAAACAATTCCACCAGAAAGCGCACGAGCTTGGGGTGGAGATTGTCGTGCAACTCATCAATGAAGAGCACATAACCGTTCTTCAGGGTATCTAGCCAGGGCCCGGCGAACGCGAACAGTTTTTGAGTGCCGTCCGACTCTTCCTCAAGTTTAAACGGAATCGTGCGACCGTCGGGCGTACGATGCAGCGTTCTAACATCAAGTAACTCCTCACCCTCTAATTCCTTGGCTAAGTGTTGTTTGATCGTTTCAGGCATATCCTCGGGTAGACTGCCGACATCGAACTTCCGTTTATGAACTTGAACATCATCTATGCCAAGATCAGCGGCCTTCAAAAACTCAATCACCGGTGCTCGGCTACCAGTTTCTTCACACAACGAGGCAGAAAAGCCGATACTCCACCCGCCAACCTGCGCGGTACGTAGAATGCGATTGAACCACTCGTACACGGGAGCCAACTGCTCGCTGTTTAGCTGGACGGCTGTGGAGAGAAACAATGCATTGGAGCGGGTGGATTCCTGCCAAAGCTGCTTTTGCCCTTTCAGCTCCGAGCCTAGTTCCCAAACATATGACAGTTCGTCGTTATTCCAGGTCCGGCCAAACCAACGTTGTGGCCGACCCTTCGGATAGGCCAGCAGCCATTCCTCAAGCACCCGTTCGCGAGTCGCAGCAAAGCCGTACTGGTAACGCACTCCAGCAGCGATGAACGACACTTCGAATTCAGTAGGCAACCTTTCGGACTCACTGTCCAAACGGAAAGGGGTAACAGGCAGCTCTTCACCGGGTTGCAGTTTGGCGGCAGATTCAACAACCACTTTGCTTATTGTTCGCAAGGCCTTTATGAAATTAGATTTGCCAGCCGCATTGGCGCCATAAATCGCCGCAGAGCGCAACAAAGTAGGTACGCCTGGAGCCTCAGGTTCAAAGCTGTTTTTAGCCTCCAGCTCACCCCCTTTTCCCTTGACTAGGCTAAAAGTTTGCGCGGTTTTGATGGAGCGAAAATTCGCCACGGTAAATTCAATCAACATAAGACCGCCCTCTCATGGTCAGTTTTGACGAATATTGTCAAAATAATAGCATATTGCAGTGGCCTGGCTCCATTCTTTTGTCATTTTTTGGTTAAATTTGTCAAAATATGACCTATATGGCTGATCCTAAGACGTTCGATACGATTCGAGCCGAGTGACAACTGGAATTACCGTTTTGAGAACTAGCAGATTTCCCACTCAATCCAAACACGCCCCACGCAGGCGATGCGTCAATGCCACCGTGCGTCGAAAGAAATCACCAATGCCGCGATTGCCATTGGTCACAATGGCCACCGATAGCCCAGTCACAGTGTCGCCGAACGCCACCGACGAAAACATGCCCGGGTGACCAAAGCAATTGTTAGTACCCCACCAACCGTAGAAAGACGGCGTGACTGTGCCGAGCATAAAGCCACGGCCAAGGCTCAGATACGTGTTAACCGATTTATTCCAACCGGATGCTTGCTTGGTTGTGTAGCTTTGCAGCAATGAATCGGAGATCAGACGCTCGCCGTTACGAGTATGTCCGCCATTGACTAAAAACTCATAGAACGCGGCAAGATTGGCTGCGTCGGCCACCATACTGAAGGCGGGATTGCTAGCCTTAAACACGGCTTTATCGTTGTTCTTTGCCTCAAAATTCTCCGCCACATTCATGCCCGCTATCATCAAGCGCGTACCGCCTAACCAATAGTTCCACGCAACGTCCTCCAAAGAATGCCCGCCAAGACCATAACGTATATTAGGTAGCCCTAGCGGCACGGCCAGTTCATCTTGAAAAGATTCGGCGATGCTTCGGCCCGTTATTCGCTGCACAATTGCATCCAGGATTACGCCGTATTCGACCGGCATGTAAGCAAACGTACCGCGTGGATACACCGGTCAGGTCGCCAGTAATTCCTGCCAAACGGCTTGTCTGTCCGACAGTAGTTCAGATTTCTCGATCAGTTGGGGCAGAATGATGCCTCTTTCCCTGGTTAACTGTTAGTGCGCCCTCTAAAAATACACCAAAGCATTCTTTGAACAGCGCAGAGAGGTGGCCAGGCAGCGGTTCTTTGCACCAGTCAATCACTGCCATCGTAAACGCGCCGCTAATTGCAATCGCGAGCGCGTTGGCGTTGATGTCCGAGCGAATTTCACCTTGCTGCTGCGCGGCTAAAAGTATGGCTTTGGTAAAGTCGTGGGCAAATATTTCGGGCTGATTCGAATGGGGATCATGTAGCCGAATAGCAGAAATAATCACATCCAGCGCAATCGGCGCTTGGCTTTCAAACCATTGCGCTAGGACGCTGTAATAGCGAGATAGCGCCTCCAATGCGGACGCGCCAGCCGCGACACTTGTTAGTAACTGTCGGACTCTATCGGTGCCCTGTTCACGACCGAGTGCCAATAACAAATCTGTTTTGGTCGCAAAGTGTTGATAGAAAGTGCCTTTCACTACATCGGCGTCCCGCACTATTTCCGCTACCGAGGTGTTCTCAAAACCTTGTTTGCCAAACAAGGTCGCGGCGGCAAGCAGAATTTTTTGCCGAGTGTCTCGGCGGCGGAGGGCTTGGCTGACCATGGACACTCTGAGGAGTTAATGGGCTGTGGTATATTTATAGACCATGGACTTGCAAATGTCAAATAGTGCCGAGCCATCGGCGTAAGCCGTTCCCGTATGGTCGTTTTCGAGCCTAACTAGGCCCGCCAATGCCAATAAATAAAACGCCCAAGGATAATAAGTGAA
>JANOTC010000486.1:0-30126 GCA_031416175.1 Gammaproteobacteria bacterium | reverse complement strand
CTTAACTCGGCTGTCGCCCTCTACGTTCCGCACGAGAGCTTAGAAGACCAATGGAACATCGGCGGATTGGAGGAGGCTTTAGATCGCGATTTTGGCCGTAAATTGCAGATTGCGGCGTGGCTAGAAGCTGACAGCAAGCTTTACGATGTCACGTTGCGTGAGCGCATAGTCGAAGAGTTCGAAAAAGATTATCTCGAAAAGGAGCAGAAAGTCGGTCCACCGATTATTCGCCAGTTCGAGAAAGCGGCCATGCTGCAAGTGTTGGATAATTTGTGGAAAGAACATCTCGCGGCGATGGATCATCTGCGCCAAGGCATACATTTACGCGGCTACGCGCAAAAGAATCCTAAGCAAGAGTTCAAGCGGGAGGCGTTCGAGCTCTTCACGCGCATGCTGGAGCGGTTGAAGCACGATGTGGTGAGTATCTTATGCAGAGTGCAAATTTCATCCCCAGAGCGCGATATTGAGCGGCTTGAAGAGGGACATCACGCGCCTCGCGAAATGCAATTTAACCATCCCCAAGTGGAAGCGTTTGATGCCGAGTTTGGTGATGGCCCTGAAGCGGGCGCTTCCCCTGGCGAGCAAGATGACGCGCACCAGCCGTTTGTGCGCGATGGGCGCAAAGTAGGGCGCAATGACACTTGCCCCTGCGGGTCAGGCAAGAAGTACAAACAATGTCATGGGCGCTTAAGCTAAGACTTATATCAGTTGTCCCGAAAGTTCTCGCAGTTCGAGGATGACATCTCGCTCTGCGAGAACTTTTGCAACTATTAGTGCTTCGTGCGGACAAGTTAAGTTCGTAAAACACCTTGAGCAGAGCACATGTCTGCTCAAGGTGTGAACGTTATCCGATTAAATGCCTAACGCGCGCCGCTTTCTTTCAGAATCTGAATGATTGCGTCGTTGCCTTCGTCTTCCGCCGTTTTCAATATTGACGTGCCGCCCGTGTCACGCGCATTCGGGTCGGCAGCTAGCGAAATCAACGTTTTTACAGTCGTTTCGTGATTAAACGCAATCGCGGTCATCAAGGCAGTGCGCCCGTTTTTTCCGCGCGCGTTCACATTGACGCCGCTCTGCACTAGCATTTTAATAATTTCGTCTAATCCAAGACCCGCCGCAATTAACAGTCCGCTCTCTGTGGTCGCTACGTCAATTTTGCTTCCGCTCGCCAAAATGGCCTGTACCGTTTCTTTGTGTCCGAAAAACACCGCGTTAGTTAACGCGGTTGAGCTTTGTTTGCTAGTGGCGTTTACGTTTGCGCCTTTCTCCAATAACAGCTTCACAGTTGCAGTGTGGCCGTTGGCGGCGGCCAGCATTAATGCGGTATTTCCATCTATTTCCACGGCGTCTATTAGCGCTTTGCGCGCTAACAATGCGCGTACGGCATCTACTTTTCCGCCTTCTGCGGCGAGCATGAGCGCTGTGCGGCCATGTCGGTTGGTCTCTTCTATATTCGCGCCGCTGGCGGCGAGTTGTTCAATAATTTCGGTTTGTCCGCGCGCCGCCGCCACTTGCAAGTCGGTGTAGGTGCTGCTCGGGCAAGCGGTGAGGAGTGCGGACGACAGGACGAGTAAGGCAGTGAGAGATGGGGTACGACTCATGGTTTCAGATTCAACTTTTCGTGTGGTTCAAAATGGTTACTTAGGTCAATGGTTAACTGGTCGATAAATAGAATGTTCGTAAATGAGGCTATACGGGCCGTATTTTTTCTCCATAATTTCGCCCGAACAATATAGATTTTTTTGCGCTAAGAGTATATGTTTGCCGACACTGATTAATATTGTAGCGTGTACACCTTGCAGGAGTGAATGATGGTAGCGAAAAAAAAGGCGTCAGAGAAAGGTAAAGCCGTGAAAGCGGTGAAGAAGGCAATCGCGACTCCTATCTCGGAGGCTATGACCAAAGCGCAATTGTATGCGCATATTGCTGAATCGACCGGCATTTCACGTAAGGACGTCAACGCCGTGTTTGAAGAACTGACTAACGTAATAGGACGCCACGTCAAGAAAAATGGCGTGGGTCAGTTCAAGTTGGCTGGCATTATGAAAGTTAAAGTGGTGCGTAAACCGGCCACGAAGTCACGTAAGGGCATCAATCCTTTCAACGGTCAAGAAATGACATTCAAGGCTAAACCTGCGCGAAATGTTGTTAAAGTGCAGGCGCTTAAGGCTCTTAAAGAGTTAGCGGCCTAATTGTATTTAAGTGCGGCGGGGCCACTCGCCGCACTTCTTATATCCTCTCGCTATAAAAAACGCTTCTTCGTTTTAGTCGCACACATCGCTTGAGGTTGTGCTAATAACTCTATTTCTGCCTGCATTCTTGGCTTGGTAAAGGCATTTATCTGCACTTTGCACCAATTGCGCGCCTATGGCTAAGGCGTCCTGATTAACATTGCCGGGATAAAATGTCGCGATGCCGACCGAAAGCGTAACATTAAGTGTCGTTCCGTCCTGTAAAATACAGTGTTTTAGGGCGATTTCCGCGCGAATGCGCTCGCCGATTTCATGCGCTTTTTCTGTTGTTGTGTTTATAAGCAGTGCCGAAAATTCTTCGCCGCCATAGCGAGCTAAAACGTCACTCGTGCGCATGTTTTTGCGCAATACATCGGCAATTTCACGAAGCGCTAAGTCGCCCGCGTGGTGCCCATGCATATCATTTACGCGTTTGAAGTGATCGACATCCAAGAACAAGCACGATAACGGCTGTTTCTGCCGTTTCGCGCGTGATACTTCTTCTGTAAGACGCTGGTCGAAAAAGCGGCGATTATTGACGCCGGTCAATACGTCAGTTAAGCCAACGCGTTTCAGGCGTTCGTGGTTAAGCGAGTTCTTGATGCAAATGGAGACAAAACTCGCGAGTCGTTGCAGAAAGTCACTGGCGGCTCCTTGAATAAAGCGCTCCGCTTTGTGGCTGCCGAGATTGATGCTTCCAACCAGTTCACCATCGCGCGTGAGGGGCAGTATGGCGACACTGCTGGGCGGTCTTTGATCACCTGGAAACATTAATGTGTGGTCATGTCGTTGAAAGGCACCCAGCCGCGCATTTGGGGAGTAAGAGAAAAAGCGTTCGAGCGCGTCGCCGTTTTCCACGAACACGAGGTCAATTTCTCCCTGCACATCAACGCTGTCTTCTTCTAAGACGCGTCGATATTCGTATTCGGAATCTATGAGTAACAAGGTAACGCGATCTAGATGCGACGTAGTTCGGTATTGATGAATGACGACTTGAATCAGGTCAAACAGGGACGTGCATTCAATGAGTCGCAACTCCAGTTCTTGAAAGCGATGCAGTTTTTCCTCGTTTAACCGGACCTGGGCGACGAACGACTTTAGTTGCTTACGGAGAAGTTGATTTTCGGCGTAGGGTTCGGTTTCGGCGGTTTTATCCGGGCGATTTCCAAGATCGAGCCTACTCGATTCCATGGTGGCCTGAACATAAAGCTTCTGGGACAACTTCACACGGTACATCCTGAGGTCGCAGATACTCTAACCTTGGCAGCTCGAGATGCAGCCTTTGTGCCGGGGCTAGAACTTGCATGACACGGCTCCACCAGGATATGCCATGCCCGAGCCTGCGCGCGTTGCCGCTGGGATACCCATGAAGTGTCTATTTACTCACAGTGGAGCAGTGAAAATGTCAGAGCTGAACCGCCCTCAGTCCAATGAGAAAAAGCGGGCTGGTTACGTTGGGTTACTCGCGTTCTGTGTTGTTGCGCTTGGGCTAGCTGGCTATTGGATGTCGAGCGCTCAAAAGAATGCGCCTACCGTAATAGGTAAAGTAACAATTGCTATACCTACTCAAGTAAGCAGCGCGCTCATGATTGTGGCGTCTGCTCAAGACCTGTTTAAGAAGGCAGGTGTGGAGGTGGTTAATCAACCGTTTTTGTTGGGTAAGGAAGCGCTCAATTCTCTCCTTGATGGAAAAGCAGACCTGGCGGTCGTGGCTGATACCCCGTACATTCTTTCTCTTTCTAACGGAAGCGATATCGCTATTCTTGCGGGCATTTCACAAGCGCGTCGCGCGCTCGCCATCGTCGCGCGCATTGATCGGGGTATTACGACAATTCAAGATTTAGATGGCAAGTCGATTGGCGTCACACCCGGTACCAATATGGCGTATTTTACTGACGCTTTTTTGCAAGTAAATCGGATCGCGAGCGAAAAGGTCAAATTAGTAGACATGAAGACGGATGAAATTAATAATGCCCTTAAGGACGGAAGTATCGATGCGGGCGTCGTTTTTCAGCCCTTCCTAGCCAAGCTTGAACTCAGTATGGGCGATCAGATTAAAGTCTTTCATAGTGAAGAGGTTTACGCTTTTCGTTTTCTGTTGGTAGGCAAGCCGTCCTTTATTGACCAGCATCCAGACGAGATTCGGCGCGTCCTCACTGCCTTAATTGAGGCCAACGAAGTCATTCAGAAGAACCCCGAGGCGGCTAGAAAGACGGTGGGCGAGGTGGTGAAATTAGACGATGCCACGATGGCCAAATTTTTTGATCCGGAAGATTATGTGGTGACACTTGATCAAGCGATGCTTCTGGCGTTGGATGACCAAACACGCTGGGCCATGAAGCGCGGGATTATCAAACAAGGTCCGGTACCAAATTATGTGCAAGTCATGAAGTACCAGAGTCTGGAAGCCGTAAGGCCAAGCGCTGTAAAGGTTATCCGTTAGGCAGTTTTGTGAAAATTAGGCAGCAGATTAATGGCGTTTTGGCGGTGTCCGTCTTAGCAATTGCGGCGTCTCTAGGCGTGACGTTAGACCGTGCAAATGATTTGCGTCAGGAAATGGCTGAGATTTCGGCCGCAGAAAATTTAATTACCAGTACCACGCACTTGCGTCTTATCGCTGTTGAGCGTGTTTTGTATCACGAACAGCGCTCTCCCTACCAATGGGACCGAAAAATTAAAAGTATTCAAGCTGTACTCGATCATATGCCGACCAGTTCGCCCGTCGAAAAATCAAGCGTTGCGTTCATCCGCAAAAATATTTTATTGGCTCAAGCGGTTTTTCCGCGACTTAATGACACGCAAGCCGCCGATCCCGATAATTCTGAAATGACCGCTTCGTTAAGAGCGCGTACCGTAACGTCAATATTTGTTATTACTCAGGAGATCATGGATAAGGCGGAAGAGCTGATTCGTTTTAATCGTGAAGATGCCGACGCTGCATTGCGGGCGATGCGGTACGCCATTTGGTTTATGGGTCTGAGCTTAAGTGGGGTTATCTTATTTGGTTGGGTGACCGTCTCAAGGGGATTGTTACGCCCAATGCGTCGCGTTGAGGAAGGCGCGCAGCGAATTGCAAAAGGTGATTACGATTTTAGATTGAACATAAACTCGACAAACGAAGTAGGTGCGCTGGCAGACGCGTTTGACGAGATGACTGCGCGGGTGCAAAACACGAAAAATGAGCTTGTTGTCGAAGTAAATAATAGCAAACGTGCTGAATTGGCCCTTAAGCAAAGCGTTCAGTATACACAAACCATACTCGACAATGCCTTAGACGCCATTTTGACGTTGGACGAAAAGGGGATAATCAAGTCAGCTAATTTCGCCGTTCAATCGATTTTTGGCTATCAATCTGACGCGATGCTAGGCCAACATTTTAGTCATTTTTTGACAGAATCAAGCTTCGGTGAAGCTGGAAATGTAAATGCGGAGACTAACAAGAATATATTGCTGTTAACGGGTAAGGGCCGAGAAGTGGAGGGGCAACATAGAGAGGGGCGTTCGTTTCCAATCGAAATGGCCATTACGCAGAGTACGCATGATGGACAGCTACTGTATATCGTGTTGGCCCGCGACATTTCTGAACGGCGACGCGTTGAACAAATGAAAAGCGAATTCGTCTCTACCGTAAGCCACGAGTTGCGCACGCCGCTGACTTCGGTGAGCGGGTCACTGAGTCTAATGCTGGGTGGCAAGCTCGGCGATCTGCCCGCGGTCATGCGCCCCTTGTTCGATATCGCGCATAAAAACAGTATCCGCTTATCGCATCTCATTAATGATTTGTTAGACATGGAGAAATTGACGGCAGGCAAAATGCTCATTGAGTTAACGCCGCAGCCCCTGATGCCACTCGTGGACCAGGCGGTCGAATCAATTCGGGCCTTCGGCGAACCCTTAAATGTAACGTTTATTGTGAAAGAGCGATTAGATACTGTTGACGTCAAAGTGGACGGGAGTCGATTGCTTCAAGTTTTAACGAATTTGCTCTCTAATGCGGCAAAATTCTCGCCTAACGGAGGTCAAGTCTTCATCGCTGCATGCGCGATTGGTCAAATGGTCAGGGTGTCCATCACGGACCACGGGCAAGGCGTTCCGGAAAAGTTTCACAGCCAAATTTTTCAAAAATTCGCACAAGCCGATTCATCGACGACACGACAAAAGGGCGGCACCGGCTTAGGCTTGGCAATTACGCGAGAATTTGTCGAACGAATGAATGGTAACGTAGGGTTTACCTCAAAAGAAGGGAAGGGCGCTTGTTTCTTTTTTGAACTACCCATTGATGTCGAATCGAATCCTGATTTTCGCAACGGAGAATAGGCCATGAGTTTGTTCGATTTTATTTCCAAACAGTTCATCGACGTTATCCAATGGACTGAAAGTGAACCAGGCGTTTTGGCCTATCGGTTTCCAATGCAAGACATGGAAATCCAAAATGGCGCCACGCTGGTTTGCTAGGATCCCAAGTACCTGACCGCCACCCCGGCGTTCATCAGTGCGCTACACACCTGGGGGCGACACTGTCCTTGCTTCCGCACCCTCATTGCTTGGTCACTGAAGGCGGCGTGGCTGAAAGCGGTGAGTCGCGTGCGCCAAGGCGCGCCTGTTTTTACCTTCCGTCGTCGCCTCGACGCTCTTTCGTGGTAAGTTTCTTGACGAATTTCGCCGCTTGCAGCAAAGACGCGGATGCGGCCATCGGCTGAGAAGAAGGTTGTCAGAAGATCGGCAAAGAAATTCCCATATGAAAAATCTGAGACAAACTGATTTGGCTGGGCGAGCGCGTAACGCCTGACCGTTCGTGGAAATGCGTGCGTGGACCGCCTAGTGATAAGTGCCCAAATGGTGGAGATCCAAGAATGAGCGCGTTTGACGGTAACGTGGCTCAGGACGTTATTCGTCTCGACGTTATAG
The DNA here is from genome assembly GCA_031416175.1 of Gammaproteobacteria bacterium. Classification (GTDB taxonomy): domain Bacteria; phylum Pseudomonadota; class Gammaproteobacteria; order S012-40; family S012-40; genus JANOTC01. The sequence continues at coordinate 22,987 of JANOTC010000486.1, read as the reverse complement.
AAAGCGCGAAAATTGGTTACGTACCTAACAATTGTCGCCACACACGGTAAAGTACGTGGACAAAACTTTCCGTGAAAGGCCGAAAAATCCTTCGATTCGGGTTAAATGCGCATTGCGCTGACCCGAGCCACCTCATAGAATCTCCATAAGACGCCGCCGCTTCACCGTGGCGTGGCAAGTCCAACCATTTCGTCGAAGCCGACCCGAACCAACTCGGTTTTTTTGCCGCCCGAAGCGGGACGGCTTAACTCAAATGTTAATTATATTTGTCGGGCAGGATCATGCTTGAAACAATCTTCAAGTCAATTTTAAGAAGCCTTGAGAACGGCAACATTTTGTTGGCTATTTTTATCGTCACATTCGCTTTGGTGGTCAACCTTAAAGCCGTTGTCGAGTTCTTTGATCGCCAACGAACAAAGCGAGCACTGTTTCTTACTGAGTCACTTCAAAACCCTGGCTTAACAGTCTCAACGCGTGCATACGTTGAGGACGCATTAAATACCGAAATATTTCGGAGAGCTTCTGGCATTTACGCCGAGAAGGAATTCCGTGAGAAGCTGCTTTTTGTATCAATCGAATCAAAAGGTGAAGTCTCTATATCACAGCTAAGCCTCATTAAGCGATTCCTATCTTATGAAGAAGGAAATGTGTCAGTTCGCATTGGAAAGGGAGCTGTAACGGAGTTCTGGTTTAATAGAGTCATGGGTTCAGTCGTCCTCTTTTTTGCGGCAGTAACATTTATGCTCATGTCGAGCATCAAGTCCCCAACCATCTACCAATTTCTCGGGCTCATGGGAATGGTCATTTTGTTTGGTGCCATGGGAATTGTTATGTACGTACAAACCATTCCACTCACCATTGCGAAAAAGGTTGCTCGAACTATTGAATGTGTGCAAAAGAAATTTAATGAAGAAAGATAGTTCGTGCGAGCGATAGCGAGCCACGATCTTATCCTTGGGTTGAACGAGTCCCCGAATTCGTGGCTGAACGCTTTATATTAACAAATATATTTCTGTAATCGGCGGGAAATGATGGCGGTATTGGGACTAAAATTTTTTGTGATGTAAGCGTAATCTTATGCCTAAGAAATGGCGATTAAAAAAGCAACGATATCATCGTTCGTTTTTCGTCTCCTCTCTTTCATTGGTCAGTGATTCGTTTAGAACCTTGAACGCTATCGAAATCGCCACGGAGGTCGAATCAACGTCACAGAATACCGCTCGGGTTGGCAAGTCGCGCAGTGATTGGGCGGTCGTAGGCGCGGCGCTTTCGATGCGATAAGGACTTGTAAAACGAGCTGAATCAAATTGAGCAAGTTCTTGGCGTGCCATGCAAAAGGCACAGAATGGCGCCGTCAAAGCGGAGTTTCATTGGAAATGTGGCGCTCTATTTCCATTCCGGGCCCCGTAAGGCCAATAATTTCGATCGTATTTTGGTCGGTGATGCAGTAAAAAATCATGTGGCTGCCACTGAAGAAACTCCGGTAACCGTCCTTGATTTTGTTTCTCTGTGTGCCTATTTGAGGTCGATCGGCAAGCCATTGGAAGCGGTCATAAATCTGTCTTGTATATTTGTCCGCTTGCTCCACGCCGCGCGTCTGGTAAGTGTAAAACCATATTTCTTCCAAATCGGATTCGGCCAATTGGCGGAGTTTATACTCCCGCATTGGGAGCGTGTTTTTTGTGCATTTTAACTAAGAATGCGTCGATGCTAAAGCCTTCAACGATTGGCGACGCTTCACCTGCCTCTAACTTAGACCTTAATTGTTCAATGTACTCTTCCCCATCCCGCTTGAGGCAAGCGGCGGCCACTTCCTCAACGGACATATCGTTAAGACTGGCGATTTCGGCCAGCCGATTCAGGGTTTCGCGGTCAATTTCAATGTGTAACGTCATGGGAGCCACCCTCGGTTAAACGGCGCTTCATGCGCGCAATATTACCATAGTCATGGCTAGATCTCGGAGGGTAAACAACTCACGCGCGTCAATGAACGTGCGTAAACTGTGAGGTCAGCACGGCCACCACGCCCCCCTATTTCGGCGCCTGCCCCTCAAACCCTGGCTGGCTAAGCACACGTTTCAAGTCTTCCATCGTAAAACTCGATTTCTTCGCCTTGGCTATCCCCACCTTAAACGCGTTGTGACTGATCGAACTCACCTGACCCGGCGTATGCGTGACAACATCATAGGACCCCATCGGCATCGTAACGGGCACAATGATGTTCACGCGGCTGTTAGATGCCCGCTGAATTTCAAGAGTAGGCAACAATTCGCCAGAAGAAACCCCATTGGGACCGCCAAGAAACGCGCCATTATTGTTGATCGCTACACTGGTTGTTAGATGTGCACTCGGGTAATGCGCACTCACATAAAGCTGTTCCTCTCTGACGCTGATGACCCACAGCCCATCTGTCGCGCTGGCTAAGAAAATCTCATTGCCACGTACTTCCACGCCGACCATGTCGTTAGCAACCGTCAGCGTTGCCTTAATTATTAACTGCTGATCGTGTAATTCGGACAGTGCCAACTGACCGTGCTCGCCCACGGTGACAATGCCGAGTTCCGACGCCGCAACCAGGCGTATCCCCGATACGGCATCAATTTTTGTCGACGCGCCGTCGTTGCTGCGCAATCTAAGCAAACCCTGATCGCTCGTAGCCACCCAAAAATCATCTTCAAATACGCTAATGCTGCGAGTTCGTAACCCGTGCGTTAGCAGTCGCCTCGGTTGTTGCGGAAGACTGGTATCGACCACCGTTATCGGTCCATTCAATTCCGCCACCGCAACGCGCTTCGCCGTTGCGGCTAACAAATCGCCGTGGTGCGATAACACTAATTGTGTTACCAAACGGCCCTCAAGCGGCAATTTGATATCAATGACGGCGAGGCCGCCACGTCCCGCTGCCACATACGCATAGTCACCCGCCGGCGCGATAGCGTGTGCCGAGCCATTGAGTTCGATGGCGTTTGCCCAAACCGGATTGAGCGCATTGCGCGCATCAAACACCTGCACGCCTTGATCTCCACCGGCGGCGTAAAGAAAATTACGCTGAATCGCCAATCCTTTTACTTCGAGTCCCGCCTGATATTGCGTGACGGGGCGAATGGCCGCAGGATTTGTCACATCAACCACCCGCACGCCACCCCACCAATCCATTAGAAAGGCATTATTTCCGTTGACGCTAAGCCCCCACACCGCCCCGGCGGTATCAAACTGGCCGATCTCTTTAAGCGCAGTCGGTTGTGACACGTCAATTGCAATAACACCCGCTTGCCACGCGGCGATAAACGCCGTTTGATCGCGTAAAACTATCCCGCGCGCGTTACCGGCAATATCAATATGGCTCATTACACGCGGCGTCGTTCTGCTCGCTAAATCAAGCACGAATAAGCCCTTGTCGAAAAAAGTCACATAGGCAAGTCCGTTTCGAATGACGATATCTTCAGCCGTGCCGCCGGGGTTAAACTCGCCCACCAAACGCGGATTTCGCGGATTTTCAATATCTAACACTAACACGCCATTCGCGTCGTCGGCGACATACGCATAGTGATCCAATATGTCGACAGCCCAGGACTTTCCGGCTGTGTCAAAACTTCCCAGCAGCTTCGGCTGGCGCGGCTCGGCAATATCAATGATGTGCAAGCCGCCACGATGAGATGCCACATAAAGCAAGGTATCGACACGCTTCAGGGTGTAGGCTAAGCCGGGCAAGGCCAAGGTCGCGATCTGCTGCGGACGCAAAGGATTGCTAACATCGAGTAATTGCAAGCCATGATCATCATCGGCAACGTAGGCAACACCGTCATGCACAAGCACGCCTTTAGGCGAGCCGGTGGTGTGAAAGGTAGTTAGGTGGTGAATGTTTTGTGGATTGCTGATGTCGTAAATGTGCAAGCCCGAAAACCAGTCTGCGACATACAACAATCCCTGTTCTATGAAGGAGCGACGACTGCCCCCTAAGTTAATGCCGAGTGGGCTAATTAACGGCGCAGCGTCAGCCGAAAAGTCTACAGTAAATAGGTTCTTGCCACTTAAGGCAAAGCCCCTCCGCCCCTGAAAACCGATGGCCGTGGCGCTACTCGGCAATCGAAATTCGCTAATGAGCAAAGGCAATTCTGCATTGCGAATGTCAATGAGTGTTAGCACACCCGCCTCGTCCGCCACTAAAACGTCGGTGCCAACGTTGGCCAGCAAACGTGCCGGATCAATACGATTGTAGCTACCTTGCCAGCGCAGTTTCTCTGCGCTTGCTCCGTTAAAAAGACTCAGGCCAATCACCCCATCGACGCTAAGCCAGTGGTCGACACCTTTATGTAAGGCGTTGACGGGTCCCGTGGTAGGAAAAACACGGCGCCCGCTATTTTGTTGAACCTCAACAACCCCGTTGTGCGCCGTACCTACTAAACACTTACCGGCGTGCGCGGCCACGCTCAAAATGGGATCAGAATAATCAAGTCGGCTAGCTACACGGGCTTTTCCACCTTCGGCGAAATCTAACGCCAGCAGCGACTTCTCGTCTAACACGATGCATGCGTTGTTCGCTTCCGCCGCCATACTAGTGGGCTTGCCGTCCAGCGCCAGGCGCGATAATTCGCGAATTTCTGTCAGCTTGCTCAAGTCCAACGAATAGAGGACGCCGTCTGCCGTTGTCGCCAATAGCGTCGAAGCGCGCAGGGCCAATCCGGTAATCGCTGCACTGAGTTTTAACTGGCCTTGCGCCGAAAACGCGTTAGAACCACCCGTCGAGTACCCGCCAATCAGCCCGTCCGCCATGCCAACCCATGCCACGCCCGTCGCGTCCAATACCAATGCGGTTCCCGTTGTCGGCAATGCGAGCGTAGACAGAATGTAAGGGCCGCCCGGATGCACCGAAATGCGTGACTCCGGCGTTGCATTAGCCAATTCGACGGTGAGTTTCTCGGCACGTTTGACTTGAATTAACGATGGTGTAACCGACGTAACCGTGGTGGGTTCTGCATTACTCATGGCCGCATAAAAAAACAGCGCCGCACTCAAGGTGCGGCGAAGAAAGGAAATATTCACGAATGCAATTTCGCCAAATGAGAGATGCGACAAATTTCCGCTAGAGGGTCGGAATCGGCATGGCCTGCGCCAAATCGCCTGCCGGTTTGAGTCGGTTGGCCAGCTCGCGTGCCTTTTCATCGCTCACACTGTCAGGATAAAAATACGAGCCACGCCATTCCTGTTCCTCAAAGCGGGTGTGAATGTAGTACGTTTTCCCCGCTTCGAATGAGTAATGGCGAGCGCGCCAAACGCTCACCGGCATCGGTTGCGCCGTTAAATAGGTCATTGACCGCAACGTGACATCTGTTTCCGTCGGTTTAACGCGCACCGCCGCGTATTCCCCACTGGCTAAATCCAAGGCTTTTACCTGGCCGAATTCCACTTCGAGATCAGTGTCGGCGATGCCGCGTGTTCGCTGTTCGTTAGGTCGAATGAAATAAACTAATGCCGTATTTTGATCGTTATTCGCCGCAAAACCAGGATGCTTTTCGGCAATACGCGTGGTTGTGCAGGCGCCCAATGCGAGCGTGCTTGCCAGCAAGAAAAAACCGAAAAGCCGAGTCGAAGTAGACATAAAGAACCTCCAAAATGCGGATCAAAACCGCCAACAAGTGTATCGAATTCAGATTCCTAAGGACACGGATTGGGGACGCGTTCATGGACGTTTTCAATTTCTTCCAGCACCGCCGCCGACAAAGATAGGCTAGTGCTCGCAATATTGCTACTCAACTGCGCCAAGCTCGTCGCGCCAATAATAGTGCTGGTGAGAAAAGGCCGAGAATTTGTGTAGGCCAAGGCCATTTGTGCCGGGTCCAAACCATATTTTTGCGCGATTTGAACATAAGCCTGGGTTGCCGCTTTACCCAGCGGATTGCTGTAACGACTAAAGCGTGAAAATCGAGTCAAACGGGCGCCAGCAGGCTTCGCATCGTTCAAATACTTGCCCGATAGCATACCAAAGCCTAGCGGTGAATAGGCCAATAAACCCACGTGTTCACGATGACCCATTTCAGCCAAACCCACTTCGTAGCTACGGTTCAACAAACCGTAAGGGTTTTGCACCGTGACAATTCGCGCCAAACCTGAAGTTTGCGCCGCCTGTAAAAAGCTCATGACGCCCCACGGTGTTTCATTGGAAAGTCCAATATGACGAACTTTCCCTTCCTTTACTAAATCGTCCAAGGCCCGCAAAGATTCAATAATCGGCACAGAAGTGTCATCTTCGACGTGCTCGTAACCCAATTTTCCAAAATAATTGGTGTTACGATCAGGCCAATGTAATTGATAAAGGTCGATATACTCGGTGCGTAAGCGCTTGAGACTCGCGTCGACCGCCGCAAAAATGTTTTTTCGGTCCAGGCAAGGGTTGCCACCGCGAATATACGGAAAACCGTCCGAGCGACCCGTGACTTTGGTGGCGAGTACACACTTCTCGCGATTCCGCCGTTGTTCAAGCCAACGCCCAATGATGCGTTCCGTTTCCGCGTAGGTCTCCGCACGCGGCGGAACAGGATACATTTCCGCAACATCAATGAAATTTACGCCTTCGGCCAGCGCCAAATCGAGCTGTTGGAACGCCTCTTCCTGCGTATTTTGTTCGCCCCAGGTCATCGTGCCTAAGCAAATTACGCTAACCTTGACATCAGTTTGACCTAGGCGACGGTATTCCATGTGTTCGACCTTAGCAGAGCCAAAAAAATAGGAGTCGATTATATACTGCGCGCAGGGTTAAACTGCATTTTTTGAAATGTGTTTAGAACCTGCCTTTTACGCGTTACGAATCTCGCACAAGGAAGACGTTATCCTTAAGTTTTCGAGAAAGAGTGGTTGGAAAGCGAAGAGGGTCTCGGCCATGGAACGGGCAACTCGCCATTTGTTACGGCATCTCAAATTTTTTACGTGTTTCGCGATCATTGTCATTGCGTTAAACGCCAAGGCGGAAGAAAGCGGTGTCTTTGAATTCGCGTTAGTCGGCGATGCACCGTACAGCGCGCGTGAAGAACGCTTGTTTCAGTCAATGATGGCCGAAATCGACGAAAGTAAATCCGAATTTGTCATTCACGTCGGTGACTTCAAGAGCAGTCCCATGGCGTGCACTGATGCCTTGTATTTTCATCGCAGAGATATATTCGATCGTTCCCGCCACCCGTTTATTTTTCTCTTCGGCGACAATGACTGGACCGACTGCGAGCGAAATCGGGCGGCCCGTACTCATCCCGAAGAGCGGCTGCGCAAATTGCGAGAACTATTTACAGCCAACGACGAAAGCTTAGGACAGTTGCGACTGTCCTTGACGCGTCAAAGCGAAAACCCCCAATACACGCCATTTCGAGAAAATGTACGATGGCAGCACGGAGGTGTCTACTTCGTTGGATTGCATGTCGTCGGCAGCGATAATAATTGGGGTGACAATGACAACTCACCCAGCGCGGAATACGAGACGCGCAACGCCGCGACACTTACCTGGTTACGCGAATCGTTCGCGGTGGCCAAACGCGGCGCGGCGGTCGCCATCGTCATCGCCATGCAGGCGGACCCCGCGTTTAATAAAAAACAAGGTCACCGTAATCGCCGAGGTTTTGACGATCTACTTTCCCTTCTGGCAGAACTGTCATTAGATTTCGTCCGACCCGTTTTATTAGCGCATGGTGATACGCATTGGTTTCGTGTCGACAAGCCTTTGCATGATCCGACTCACCCCGACAAATTGGTTGAAAACTTGACGCGTGTGGAAACATTCGGCTCGCCGCTGGTGAATTGGGTAAGTGTGCGCGTTGATCCCGATTCCCCGAGCGTATTCACGATAAAGGGAAAGACGGAGCCGTGAGTGATGCCATAGCACTTAATTTGACTGAAGCAAGGGGATGACAGATGTTCGCCGCTCCCGCCTAGCAGTCTGAAGCGCAGTTTCGCCACGTTTATTAATAATAGACGGGTCCGACCCCGCCGCAAGGAGCTGTCGGACCACGGCAGCCTGCCCCGATTCTCCACTCAAATGCAGTGCCGTATTGCCATGCTCATTGCGTTCATCAATCGGCATATTTCTATCGAGAAAAAGTTTCACGATTTCAGTGTGACCATTTTCTGCCGCCAACATAAGCGGCGTGTTGCCTTGCTTGCTACGCGACGCCGGGTCGCCACCTCGGCTAAGCAACGCGCTCACCGCCTTAATATTGCCTAATGCGGCGGCAGTGTGGAGTAAGGTCAATCCGTCAGTGTCTAGCAGCTGTGGTGTGCGTAACTTATCAATAAAGCGGTCAGCCAGGTCAACGTTACCTCGTCGCAACGCGTGCCAAAGCGCAGGGTGGCCTTGTTTATCGCGAACATTGGAATCCGCGCCCAGTTCTAACAAGCGTAGCGCAAGCGGAGTCTGGTTGCGTTGTACCGCAAGCACAAGGGCGGTATATCCGTGCTCGTCCTTTTGGTCGGGATTAGCTCCGCCCGCAATGAGCGCGAGGGCGACTTCGGCAAATTGACGCCGAACTGCCCAGTGCAAAGCCGCGTTGCCACGGATATCCAGAGCAGTCGCATCCGCGCCTTGTTTTAGCAACGCCTGAATGACGGATACATAACCTGATCGCGCGCCCCACATCAGCGCAGTAGTTTGTTCGCGATCACGCGCGTTCACATCCGCCTTGCGTGACAGAAGCATAGTCACCGCATTGGCGTGACCATAGCGCGCCGCGTACATTAATGCGGTGCCGCCGTCACGATCACGCAAGTTAATATTGTCACCTAGAATCAATCGTTCTTCTAACGCGGCTAGGCGACCTTTAGAGGCTGCCGACAACAAGGCGGGCCAATCTTCGAAGGGTTTCGCATCCATGGCGAGGGCTGCATGGCCGGAGACTAAAGTAAATATAATAATTGCTAATATCGGAAGCCGCCCAATTGCCAAGCGCGAGCGCGAAGTGGCCGAAATCATGTTGATCGCGGCTGACAGAATCACGCTTGACCTCTTACACTTTTCATCCAATTTAATATACCATATAATGGAGATGGCTTAATCGTTTACAGGTTTCCCGCATCGTTTCATATTCTCGTAAGAAAGATAACGGACAATTAATACCAAACGTAAACCATATAAATGGGCCTAACCTAGTATAATTAAAATGTAGGGAGCGTGAAGTTCAAGGCCTAAACGACGCGTTGCTCAAGAAGCGAGGGTTCTTGGCCGAATTAACTGATTGTAGATGAAAGCGAAATCGTCGGGGATAAAAACACGTGAAACGATTGTAAGTCGGAACATGAGAATTGACTGTATCACCAAAATTTTCTTCTTGGTCTTCGCTCTGGCCTCTGTGGCCTATGCTGACGATCTCGAAGATGCGCGCCGCGCGTATGGCGCCGGCGAATTTACCGAGGCAAGCACCTTGCTGCGCCCGCTTGCCCGCGAAGGCAACGTTGAAGCCCAATATTTGCTTGGCCGGTTGTATGAGCAAGGCGATGGCGTCGCGAAAGATACTGCCGAAGCCAAACAGCTCTATAGCCTAGCGGCGGCCAAGGGTCACAAACTTGCCGGTGAACGGCTCGCCATTTTCGGCTCCGCACAATCCGGTGAAGAATCGGTCGCCTTGGGTTGGTATTTGCCAGCCGCAAACCAGGGCGACACTGACGCACAATATAACCTCGGCTACATGTATGAAACCGGCTGGGGTGTTAGCACAAACGAAAAAGAAGCGGTTCGCTGGTATCACGAGGCTGCCAATGGTGGTCACGACCAAGCCCAACTACGTCTTGGCATGATGTATATCGTCGGCGCGGGCGTAACCGCCTCCAAGGCGACAGGTGCAGATTGGCTCAGAAAGTCTGCCGCGAGTGGTAGTCGTATTGCCCAGCGCATTGTCCAGGAATTATTTGATGCGGCGGATGGTGATAGTCTCGATTCCATGAAAATAATTGGTGGATTGAGGCGTGTCATTGATGAAGGCGACAAACGCGCATTAGGGACGCTCACCGCTAGCTTGGAAGCCGCGCGCGGACGCCATTCAGGCCCCGAAGGTGCTAATCGCGCTACAGACAGCGGCGGGCGCGCAGCGAAACCTGAAGCGCCTGTACCAAGTCGGCCACCGCCGCGCGCTCCCGTCCAATCCTTGTCATTTAGTGATAGTTCAACACAGGCAGTGGAGGAAGCGCCAGCGTCTCCGCCCGCCCAGCCCACTCCAAGGGCCACGGCAGAACCGGCATCTACGGCAGAACCGGCATCTTCTGACGAAAACAATCGCTTTCGAACCGCTCAGATGGGAGCTGCACAAGGTAAAGCAGATGCCCAGTTTGATTTGGCCGTCGCTTACGTCGCTGGACGCGGTGTGCGCCTCGATCAACAAGAAGCGCTGAACTGGTTTAAGCAGGCGGCAGCGAAAGGTCATGACGGCGCATTAACGTATATGCAGCTTTGGGATGACCAGCTTGAATCGTCTGCCGCAGGCGGTACTGTCGCCATTTCATGGTTGAAAGAAGGCGCACGCCGTTGGGAATTAGACTCGCTATTCCGAATGGGATATCTGTTTGAAACCGGAAACGGCGTCACACCGTCGACCATTGAAGCAACAAAATGGTATCGTTTGGCCGCCGGGGAAGGTCACGCGGAAGCGCGACGTCGCCTCGGCGCCATCGAACGCGGTGGTCGCGCAGCGCCGGAAACACCGCCACAATTGACCACCAGTTCGACCGCAGCCAGTGCTGACATGGGTGGTAAAATCGCGATTGGCGTAGTCGTTTTATTGATCGTGGGTATCGGTTTCTATGTGCGCCGTCACGGGTTGCCCAAACTTAGCGTGCCCGCAAGTATTAATATTCCGACCGCTGGAGCCATGAACAATGCCAAACAATCGGGTCCCGCTTCCGAAGATCTTGCGTTTTTGAAGGATCTTTGGGCGGACGGCGCGGCGGCTCATGCCAAAGCCTTTACCGTTCCGGCCATCAAGCCAATGCCGCCGCCTGCTGAAGCACGGCGACCGGCTGAGGACGAACGGCCCGCGCGGGAACCTAAACCGGCCAAAGCTGAAAGTGCAGAACCTATTGCAGTAGCGCCTGTTTCGCGCGCGGTCGAAGCTGTTGTGACGCCCCCCGTTCCCGCTCCTGTTCAAGTCGTAACGTCTGCGCCGGTGAAAGCGCCGACGCCCGTCACTGCAAGTCGTGAAACATCCGGTAAAGTTACCGCCGCAGAGCTTAAGTCCGGTACCGACAAATCTCGGCGTGGAGAAGCGCCACAGAGGGCCGATTTGGACGCCACCTCTCGGTTTGATAACGTTCGACATATTTTGGCGGAAGACTTTGTGCGAGTTGGAATATCACGCGATGAACTCGCGGCAGGCCGAATATCGGCAGATTCCCTCTTTGGTGGCGCGGTTCCATTAGACCGGGCCGGAAAAGTGTTACGCCGAGTGAACGGGGATCCACAGCGCTTAAGTGCCGATTCCTTAATGTCAGAATTTGGTTCGAATTTCGCCGCTGAAGGCATGCCTGCCCCACGTAAACCCGTGGTAAAAGGGAGCATTGCTGCACCAAACGTAAACTCGATCGCGAATTCCAAAGTCGTAGCCGCTCAATCTGCGGCGGCCGCGCCAATCCTTACACCCGCCAAACCGGCGGTCACGCGACCAGCGATTGTGAAGCCCGTCGCTGTTGAGGCGCGCGTACCGCCATTAGACATGCATGCGCCATTAACAGCCGACGAAGAACGTTCTTTAGCCGAAGTTCATTTCAATATTGGTCTCATGTTTGCGCGCGGCGAAGGCGTGCCGAAGAACGACCAATTGGCTGCTAAATGGTATCTAAAGGCTGCGGAAGAAGGCTTAGCCGAGGCGCAGTTCAGTCTGAGTGAGTTTTATACTGACGGTACCGGCGTGAAAGCAGACGCGTCAAAAGCGGCTTACTGGTTAGAAAAGGCGACACAAGGCGGCTTCGTTCCGGTTCGTGAGCGCATGCCGCAGCGTAATCAAGCGGGTTAATTCGCTTTCAGCGCCCTTTGCCGCTAGGGGGCGCCGTGTTTGGTCTCTACAGTTATGCCAATTTGCTTCAAGAACGGGGTAGGCAATACGCCGCCCGCGCTTACGATCACCGAGTTGTTCGTTAAATCCCACACCTTGCCGCCTTGCTCCATCGTTACTGTGTCAGGCTTGATTTCAATCACGCCCGAGTTAAGTAGCACGGAGAGGCGATTGGCGGCCTGTAAATTCGCTACGTTTTGGCGATTTTTCTCTGCGGCACGACTAAATGAGCCACTACGATAAGACAGTGTGACCGTTGTGCCGGGTTGTTCAGCAATACTCACCGCCGCTTCTAAGGCGCTATTGCCGCCGCCCACGACTAACACGTGTTGGCCCTTATATTGTTCCGCATCAATGAGCTGATAAACCACTTTTTCCATTTGTTCGCCAGGCACCCCGAGCTTGCGCGGTGTGCCGCGTCGGCCAATGGCGAGCAGGACGGCCTTTGTGTGATACGTGCCTTTGGGCGTCTTGACGTACAAGCCAATGGGCGCCGGTTGAATATCCTCCATGCGTTCGAAATAGTTTATTTTGACGCCTGTTTTCTGCTCGACTGCGCGCCAAAAATTTAGTAGGGCTTCTTTACGCGTTTCGGTAATCTTAATTTTTCCGACGATCGGTAAATTCGCCGGTTGAGTCATCACTAACTTACCGCGTGGGAAGTTAAAAACGGAACCGCCAAGATTGTCCTGTTCGACGGTGACATAGTTCATTTTGGCTTCAAGTGCGCCTAAGCTTGCTGAAAATCCGGCGGGTCCGGCGCCGACAATCACGACATCAATGGGTGGCCCCTGAATAGTGGCGACATGTTTTTTGATGGAGTCCATTGCCTGGCGGCCTTGTTCAACGGCGTTGCGAATCAATCCCATCCCACCCAGTTCACCCGCGATAAAAACACCGGGCACGCTGGTTTCAAAATTGGGTTTGAGTACGGGTATGTCGACGCCGCGTTTTGATGTTCCAAATACCAGCGTAATGGCATCCATTGGGCAAGCCGCTTTGCACGCGCCATGGCCAATGCAGTGCGTTGGGTTAATTAAGCGAGCGCGGTCATTAATTATTCCGAGAACATTACCTTCGGGGCAAGCCGTTACGCACGCACCACAACCGACACACAGATTTGCATTTATGGTGGGGTGGAGGGAGGCTGGCTCGATAAGGCCAGCCGCTTTAATTACCTCATATGCTTTGATGCTTTTTTGGGTGGCTTTTTGTCTTTGGCTTAGAAATATTGCGATAAATAAGAGGATGGGTATCCCGTATGTCAAAAAATCGCCGCCGTGGATTTTTAGGTTAACCCAAATAACATTGTATAAATCAAGAATAAATTGCATGTGTTACCGTAAGCTCACGAACCAATTCAGGAAAATGCCGAGTTGTCGCGTAGGGGTGGAACTTAAAACACGTCTAGACTTTACCAAGTCAAGCTTACGCAATCATAGCGTTTCGGGTTGAATTTCGCCTGAATTTATCGAATTTAGTTAATTCATAAAACGGGCCAGCGCGGCCGATATAATTCGGTGGTGTTGAATTTTCATAGTTTCGGAAAAAATGCAGATCAAATTCAGATTGCCGACGTAAAATGAGAGATTACGGCAGATTATTTTTTCTAATGTAAATGTACGCTGGGGAGGAAAAGCCATGTTAACGAATGGATTGAGTGTGCAGTATGGCGAGTGAGTCTGGCCACGACGCGGCCCCGCCACGCCGTGGCGTGGGGGTCGAAGACGCCGCGTCAGATATCGTCGTTAAACGCGATGGACAACGTTTTGGGCGCGAAGCCAATCTAGTTATGACAGCGTTTTCCGTGCTTGTCGCAAGTATATTGGTTATTTGGTATTTTTGGAAAGATGAATATCTTAGTCATAATGATGACCTTATTTATAATATGGGTCTAGTCGGTGGCTTATTGATGTTGCTCCAGTTTATTTATTCGGCGCGCAAGCGCCTGCCCGGCATGAAGCACCTGGGTCTGCTGAAACAATGGTTTATATTTCACGCGATCATCGGCGTGGGCGCGCCGCTTATTATTGTTTTTCATAGTCGCTTTGATATTTCTTCAATCAATGGCGGTGTGGCGCTAATTTCTATGCTCATTGTCGTGTTTAGTGGCGTGATTGGCCGCTATCTATTGGCGCAAACGAATTTCGATTTGAATGTGGAACGTGATGCACTCCGTAAGTTGCACAATAAGATTCACCAAGATATCTTGCCTCGCCATTCCGACGTGGGGCCTTTAGTCGCCCAGAAATTAAAGGATTTTACGCTAAGTGCATTTGCCACGCGGCCAGGCCTGGTGTATGCCTTTATTAGCGCGGCGTCTATCGGCGTGAAAACCAAATTGATCTACTCTGAACTGACGCACAGCGCACGCTTGGTTCAGTCTGGGTCTGAGGCAGCGATTCCCTTGCCGGGCAGTGAAATCGGATTCAATAACGTAGAAAAGAAAATTATACGCGTGTATTTAGACGCGCTGGCGCGACTGGCTCGATATAATGCGTTTAAACAACTGTTTGCGTTGTGGCGAATTGGGCATGTGCCGTTCATTTATCTTTTACTGGCGTCGGGTCTCTTACATACGCTCGCTGTGCACATGTATTAGTGCGGGCGGCGGTTAGCCTCGAATTTCTAGAGAACATCAGGACCGCTTTCATTGTCCAAAACGCGTTCAATTTGGTTGTCAATTCTAATGCTGCTGGCGGGCTGGTGCGGAATAGACGCGGCCATGGCAGGCCCGTTGGATCGCTTCGAACGCCTGGTCATGCCAGGCAAACTCACCAAGGCGCATGTTAAGTACGAGTCGGATTGCAATAATTGCCACAAACCCTTTAAGAAGGGGGCGCAGGACGATCTTTTTTTAGACTGTCACAAAGAAATCAATCAAGACGTTAAGAATAAAGAAGGATTTCATGGTCGAATTCCCGATTTGGATGAGCGCACCTGTAGTGCCTGTCACGGCGAGCACAAAGGTAGAGACGCCAACATCGTGCCTTTTGATCGCGACACGTTTGATCACGCACGGACTGACTTCCCTTTGCGCGGCACCCATTCCAATGTGAGCTGCGATCAATGCCATAACCCCACCGTTAAGTATCGGAAAATTTTGCCTGGTTGTTACAGCTGCCACAAAAAAGATGATCGTCACGACCAGCATTTGGGTCACCGTTGTCAAGATTGCCATGTGGAAACGACCTGGGGTGAAGCGTTTTATGACCACGATAAAACCAAGTTTCCGCTGAAGGCCGCCCATCGCGAAGTGCGTTGTGAGGCGTGCCACGTTAATGAGCTATATAAAGACACGCCCAAAGGCTGTTTGGTGTGCCATAAGTTAGATGACGTTCACAAAGGCAATCATCGCGAGAAATGCGAGGGATGTCATACCGAAGAAGCCTGGTCGCAAATCACGTTTGATCACAACAAGAAAACGAAATATCCATTGGAAGCGAAACACGCACAAATAACCTGTTTTGCTTGCCACAAAGGCGATGTATACAAGAAGATTAATACGACCTGCATTACCTGCCATGAGGCAGAAGACGCACACCGCGCGCTGTTCGGCAAGAAATGTGAGAGTTGCCATGTGACAAAATCGTGGGCGCGAAATATTTTTAATCACACCAAAGACACCAAATACGAATTAAAGGGGCGCCATAAGGACATTGCTTGTGTGGCTTGTCACCGCGCGGACGTTTACGCGAAACTAAAAACGGAGTGCGTGAATTGTCATCAAGACGACGACGTGCACCAAGGTGAAGAGGGAAAGCGGTGTCAACAGTGCCACGCGGAAGGTGGTTGGGATGCAAAAGTGTTTTTTGATCACGACTTGACGGTGTTCCCTTTGCTCGGAACGCATGCGATTACGCCGTGCGAAGAATGTCATTTGACACGTACGTTTAAGGAAGCTGAGGTAAAGTGTCGAAACTGTCATACGAAAGATGACGAAAAGGTTCACAAAAAGCGCTTGGGTCTGAACTGTGAGCTATGCCATAACTCAAACGATTGGAAGAAGTGGTTTTTTGATCACGATAAACAAAGTAAATTCCCATTAACGGGCGCGCATAAGAAGTTGAGTTGTCACGGTTGCCATAGAACCGCGATTGAGACCGAAATTAAGCTAGATAAAAAGTGTTATTCGTGTCACGAGCGAGATGATCGCCATTTAGGTGTGTTTGGAAAAGACTGTGATCGTTGCCATTTAACGTCATCGTGGAAAGATTTAACACTGAAAAAGTAAAAGCAAAGCCAATGTGTGCTTTGGGATGTGTGGGAGTTTAGACGTGGAACAAAGACGGGGTGGTTTAACCACAGCGAATACGTGCATGGGGCAGTGCTCAGGCAGGGGAAGTCGCGTCTTTGTATCTTCATTGTTTCGTCTCTAACACATTCCTGCTTGCGCGCGTACCGATGGGTACGGAAATTTTAGATTGGGCCGACATATTGATGACCTGGCGCCCTGGCCTTATCAATTGAAAGTGAGCGCACTTACATTGTGCTCGGGTCTTGGACGTTGGACGTAGGAATTTGGAGTCCGTGAGTACCCTGTGAATAAATTGTGGAATGTGGTCATTTACTGGTTATGCGTTTTCGGCTTTGTGTTGCCGAGTTTTGCGTTCGCCGGTGAGTTATTAAAATCGGTTGATTTTTCGACGGCTGAAAATGGCGCGCAAATTAAAATTAATTTGGGGCCCAAGTTTGATTACATCACCCACTTCCCTTCTACGCGCGGTAAAATCATTCAAATCCAATTGGGCGTCAAAGACCCTGCGTTTACCGAGGCAGATCTAAAACGTCGCGAAACAATACAGCCGGATGCGTCTGCACCGGCGGGTCTGCGCGATGTTATCTTCGAAGGCAATGTACGCGGTGGACCTTACCTCGTTTTGCGCTTTACCAATGTGGTGGTGTTTACAGTTGAAAAAGTAAAAGGCGGCCAGTCACTAACGGTGGGTGTGCAGCAAGAGCTTGCTGCTGTGGCGCCTACTGCGCCAGTAGCGGACGGCGAAAAAACCGGAAAGGCCGATGAATTATTGCGTACGGGTAAGGACGCTCTAACACGCGGCGATAATTCCGCCGCTATTTTGTTGTTTAGTCAACTCTTGGAACTGCCTGAAAACCCGAATACTGAAGCCGGAAAAGAGTTCATGGGCGTGGCCAGAGAACGCAGTGGTCAACTCGAAATTGCAAAAAAAGTCTATGACGAGTACTTGCTGCAATATCCAAAATCTGCGCGCCTAGATACCGTGCGGCAACGGCTTATGGCGCTCAATGCGCGTTTGGCGGAGCCGAAAGAAACCCTCAAGGAAGGCAAGCGGCAAGTGGCCGAGCGTACCGGCGTTGAAACCCGGCGTGTTGAATTATTTGGGCGCGTATCTCAGCTCTATTACGGCGCGTGGAATTCGCCGGAGTCCGGCAGCTTTTCGCAAACGCAAAACATGGTCCAGTCGTTTTTTGATGTGACACGACGTGTGCGCGACGACGTACAAGAAAGTCGTTTGGTTTTTAGTGGTAATCACACGCTTGATTTCAGCGCGGCCAGTTCGTCTAGTTCGCGCAAGGCCAGTGATTTCCGTGTTCGTTCTGTGTATTTCGATTACAAGGCAAAGCGCGGTGTGTCTGCCAGCGTAGGCCGTCAGTCTGTGAATAGCGGCGGCGTGTTAGGTCGATTCGACGGGGTGGTCGGCGGCTACCGGCTGTCGCCAAAGTGGCAGGTTAACGGCGTGTTAGGTGTACCCGTAGACTTCGCAGACAATTTGAAATTCCAAACGAACCGCCCCATGTACGGAATTCGCTTTGACGCGGACGATGTCGTGCCGCGTTGGAAAGGATCTTTTTATGGCATAAAGCAAGACGTCGATGGCATCGTCGACCGCATGGCGGTTGGCGGTGATGCGCGCTATTTCTTCGAGAAGAAAATTTTCTACGCGCTGCTCGACTATGACGTTTCCTACAAGGTGTTAAATTTCGCGACTGCCCATTACGGTTGGCAAATGGACGAGGGCACGAAGTTTGATTTTCACGTGGATAAGCGGTTAAGTCCGGTGATGTTGACGACGAGTGCGTTGTCGAATACGGAAAAATTGGGAGGGCTTGATCAGTTGAAATTGGACGAAATTAGACTGAGTGCAAAACCTATTAGAGGTTTGATTGAGGCGGGTGTCACGGAAGACGAACTGCGTGAACGGGCCGTATTTAATACTGGCGACTCTACTTTGTTAACGTTGGGTCTAACGCGTGATTTGCGCAAGGATTTAAATTTTAACGGTACGTTCAGTGTGTCTACTTACACGGCGCCCAAGCAGTATAAGCCTGCAACCGTTAATGAACCAACGGCCAATCGCGAAATCGTCGAGACACCACCATCCCGAGATTACACCTTATCTGGCCAATTTATGCTTCGCGATTTCTGGCGCGAGCGTGCCGTTTGGCTGTTAGGCGGGCGCTTATCCAAGAGCACAGATTATGATCGCTACCAAGTGAGCGCGCAGTTGCGGGCGCCGTATAAAGACCAGTGGACGGGTGATGCGCGCCTGCGTGCTTCATACGACACCAATAAAGGCAGTATATCGGCGGGTTCGACCTACAAGCTTTCGCCAGGTTTTCGCGCCGAGTATCGTTGGAACAAGGACATGAGCTTGGAAGGTGAGGCGACACTAGAAATTGCCAGGGGTAGTACACAAGGCGCGGATTCGGTTTGGTCGAGTGTCAATATCGGTTACCGTTACCAGTTTTAGGGGAAAAAGTGGAACGCTCCTGGCTTAATTGGAAAACTATTCTATATGCAACGCTTGCCTTGCTGGCAATTTTGTATCTATTGGATATTTTTTCATTGCCGAATAAAGTGCTGGAAGACGTCGTTGTTTTCGATGAAGGGAGTCAGGTCGTTTTGCAGGTCAAATTTGCCGTGGGTGTGCGTTACGAAAGCCATTTTCCAACGTCCGGGCGGACTGATTTTCTGCAAATAAAGTTACGCGAAGTGTCATTTGGTGGCACGAAGAAGAATGAATATATCGGCGGAGAGTCAATTTTGCCTGGCTTCGCCGAAAAAGTGCCTGTGTCGGATATAGCCTATGAGCCGAATGTTCCGGGTGGGCCTTTTCTATCGTTGCGTTTCAAAGAACCGGTGACGGTGCAAGTAAACGAGGATTCGAGTTTACGGGCAATTAATGTGAGCATGCCGATGCGGCGCTCATGATGTAGGCGCCTTGGCCACTTAAGCAGTGGTTCAGTGGAGGCCGGTACGCTGTAGCTGCGTGTACCCAGGGTATGCGCTGGTTGTATGTTTAGGATAGGGTTGCGCGGACTAATAATTCGTTGAATTGTGGTCGGGAAGCAGCCAGGCAGGCTCGTCGGCGGGCAATTGAGCCGGATGTCCGCTGCAGTAATGCGGGCGATTAAGAGGTAATTTTGGTGTATTTGCGCGGTTTTACCATAAAAATAGCTATTTTCTTATCGCTAGCATGGCTAGGCGTACTCTCGTCTGTGCAAGCGCAGGAAGTCATTGTTCGCGAGAATTTTGATCATTCGCTAACAGGTTTCCCGCTGGACGGAATGCACGACAGAATAGCGTGCGAGAGTTGCCATATAAACCAAACGTTTCGCGGCACACCTCAACAATGCGATCAATGTCACAATGGTACGCGCGCAAACGGCAAGAGTGCAGGACACATCGTAACTACGGCGCCGTGTAGTGCCTGCCATACGCCGCGCGGGTTCTCAGTTTCAACGCGCATGGATCACACCACTATTTCCCAGTCCTGCTCGGCGTGCCATAACGGCACAATAGCAAAAGGTAAGCCGCCCAATCACATTCCAACAGCAGAAGAGTGCGATGTGTGTCATCGCACTGGGGTGTCTTGGCTGCCGACTAATTTCTCGCACAACGGCATAGATCGGGGTTGTATCGAATGTCATAACAATACATTTGTGTCGGGAAAACCTACCAATCACATAAATACGACCGATCAATGTCAGCTTTGCCATTTTAATAAGGGTCAGAACTGGCAGTATTCCCAAGGGAGAGTGGATCACACCCAAGTTATTGGCACCTGTTCAAGTTGCCATAATGGGCGGATTACGATCGGAAAAACGCCAAAGCATATTCCGACGACCGAACAATGCGACGCCTGCCATGTGGATGCTGGGCAACAAAATGGATTTAAGCTGCACACGGGTTTTAATGCCATTCACCGCGCTTTTGTCGCGGATTGCGGTCAATGTCACAACGGGGTTATTCAATCGGGCAAGTCAGTGTCGCACATTTCGACGACTGAGCGGTGCGAGAAGTGTCATAAGGCGGCGGGTCCGTGGAGTTTTGTACCCAAAAAACCGGACCATAATGAGATTTTTGGCGCATGTGTAAGTTGTCATAATGGTGCAAAAGCAGTAGGGAAAAATCCTACACATATTTTGTCTAGCACGGCGTGTGAAGCTTGCCACGTTGCCAATCTGCCCCTATTTAAGCCGGTAGCCGCCGGTAAGGTGGACCACCAGCAGGTGATCGGGACGTGCTCCAGTTGCCACAACGGCACAACCGCTATCGGCAAATCCAACTCGCACATTCGTACAAACGATGAATGTAATATTTGTCATATCGTCGCGAACTGGAATGAAACACGTTTCGACCATACGCGCATTGACACCAGCAATTGCTTGTCTTGCCACAATGGCCTAAATGCAAAAGGCAAGTCGTCGGGCCACATACCTTCGTCAAATCAATGCCAATTCTGTCATCAGTCGGGACAGGGTTGGAAAGTAGCGCAAGGAAAGGTGGATCACACTCAAGTGATCGGAATTTGTAGCGGTTGTCACAACGGCACGTTGGCGAAAGGCAAAACGGCGAACCATATTCCGACGACGGCGGAGTGTGAGATTTGTCATACGTCGAGATCCACGTTTATTGAGATTTCGTTTAGTCATTCGGGAATTGTGGTGGGGTGTATGCTCTGCCACGATGGTGCCCGTTCTCGTGCAATCGGCAAGTCCGTCACACACATTCGCACCAGCGATGTGTGTGAAAAATGCCATAAAACGAAGGATTTCCAGCCTTTGTTCAAGCCTGCGTTCAGGGTAGATCACGCAGAGGTTGTGGGGGACTGCGGTTATTGCCATGACGGTAAAGCTGCCACGGGCAAAAAGATAGGCCACATAAAAACCTCGAATGCGTGCGGCGCTTGTCATAGCAGTGGCAGCTCTTTCAAGCCTGTTGTGACAGTTAATCACAACGAAACAATCGGAAGCTGTTTGTCCTGCCATAACAATAGTCCGATCAAAGGCAAAACGGCGGCACATATTAAAACCACTGATAATTGTGGTGCTTGCCATATTTATCCTGCGTTTAAAGGCGTGGCGCCATCGGCAGTAGATCATAATGAAGTGTTAGGGCAGTGCAAAGACTGTCATAACGGCACGATTGCGACGGGGAAGAGCGCAGCCCATATACTTTCCACACCTGAATGCTTGGCGTGCCATTCGCCAGGAGGATGGAAAACGATTACAGTTGAGCATAAGCAGGTATTAGGCACGTGTTTTTCATGTCATAACGGAATTATTGCGACGGGTCGCAGCATTGCGCATATTAAAACCAAAGACAATTGCTTGCCGTGTCATAACACCTTAAAATTTACTCCAGAAACCAAAGTTGATCACAATGAAGTGTTAGGCAGTTGTGCGGAGTGTCACACTGGAGGCGGGGTGAATAAAGTGACAGGGAAGCCCGCCAATCATGTGCCGACGACGGGTGACTGCATACTTTGTCACGCGGTGGGTGCGTGGTTGCCGTTGACGGTCGTTGATCACACGGTATTGTCGGCAGGCTGCAGTACCTGCCATAACGGCGTGAGAGCGACGGGAAAGAATTTAACCCACATAACCAGCACCGTAAAGTGCGAAGCCTGTCATTCTGTAAAAGTTTGGACCCCAAGAATTGCAGTGGATCATCGCGAAGTTATAGGCAGTTGCGTAAGCTGCCACAATAACAGTCCGATTAAAGGTATGGGGCCAAAACATATAAACAGCAGCACTAACTGCGAAGCCTGTCATTCAAATAATATTTGGGTCCCTGTTATCAAAGTAGATCACAATGAACTGGGTGGTGGTGCATGCATTAGTTGTCACAATGGAGTTATCGCAAAAGGCCGATCACCGGCACACATTCTAACCACTGATTTGTGTGAAGCCTGTCATTTGACCACAGCGTGGAGTCCGCCCTTTGATGTGGACCACTTGCAGACGCGCGGTTTATGCGTTGACTGCCACAATGGCACGAAAGCAAAAGGTAGAGGGCCGACACATATCTTAACGTCAACGCTGTGCGAAAGATGCCACACTAATAATGCATGGGTGCCAGCGATCCGTGTTGATCACAATGAAGTTCTGGGTACGTGTGTGACGTGTCACAATGGCGTCGCGGCAAGAGGCCGTTCCGTGTCGCATGTGAAGACGACGGACGTATGTAATGCCTGTCACGGTGCGGCGGTATGGTCGCCTGTTATTAAGGTGGATCACGCGCAAGTGTTGGGTGCCTGTGTGGCTTGCCACAATGGGCGGGGTGCGCGCGGTAAAGGAGCTGCACATATCGCGAGCACCGATATATGCGAAGCTTGCCATACCAGTACGCGCTGGACGCCTGCTTTGAAAGTGGATCATACCCAAGTGAGCGGTATCTGCTCCACGTGCCACAACGGTGTTGCTGCAAGAGGTAAATCTGTCGCACATATTAAGAGCACGGAGAGGTGTGATGCGTGCCATGTATCGACATCGTGGACGCCGTTTACTGTTGACCACAATGACGTTCTTGGTACCTGTGAGACGTGTCATCGGCCTCCAGCGGGTCATTCAGCGGTGGGCGTTACAAGCGGATGCAATAACTGCCATACAGTGACGTCGTGGAACAATCCGACTCGGGCCCTTCCTCCTGGGCCTGCTGCCGCAGGTCCTGCACCTGCTGCACCTACTCCTACTGCTCCTGCTCC
>JANOTC010000485.1:0-4235 GCA_031416175.1 Gammaproteobacteria bacterium | reverse complement strand
TCATGGATACGTTGCGGCAATACCTTCACTACTCAATGCGCTAAAATCGAAAAACGAAGATGTTAGAACAGCGTCCGCGACGGCGCTCGATTTTATGACTGCAGCAAATTTGCGCGAAAAAATTCAGATTCAGGAAACAGATGAAGATCTCTCGACGGAAGACATAACGGGCGCGCCCGTCGCCGATAAGCCGTTAGACAAGCCGCCGCCAACGTTACGCACCGTGGAACGGATATCGACCGATTTTGAGCGCTGGACATCATGGTGGCGACAAAACCAACGCGCCTTCCCAAGCGGTGAACGCTTTCGCCACGGCAAGCCGTTTAGCGTTAAAGGACTAACAGAAAACATGGCGAACCCGGACACGCCAGCAAGCGAACGTCAACTCACCTACATAGAACTCATCGTCCACAGCGGGCGTCACATCGGTTTCGAGTCAGATTGGTTTATTGCCAAGCAATGGGATAGCATCAAAAACTGGGGGGTTTTATAGAACAAAACAACTAGCGCTTAGTATTTCCAACCGTCGCGGACCCCACCCCTCTCGGATCAGACGCAGCATAAACTTTGTTAGTGTTCCTGTTCCAAAGAATAGCCTGCATATTTCCATAAGGCGCTTTGATCTCGTCGATTTCATGCCCCATGAATTGCAGTCCTGCCGCCGTCTCTTCATCGAAAGCGCCTGTTTCAAATTGGATTTTATCGGGAAGGTATTGATGATGAAAACGCTTGAGTCCGACCCACGAATCGGGCGTGTGTCCGCGTGCATAGTCCAAAATGCCGAGCAGGACGGCAGAAATAATTCGGCTACCACCTGGGGTGCCAAGGACAGCGATACCCTGTGGTCCCTCTAACATAGTTGGCGACATACTCGATAGCGGTCGCTTATTCGCCGCTATGCTGTTGGCTTCCGCGCCAACCAAGCCGTAGTTGTTAGGAACGCCGGGCTTAACCGAAAAATCATCCATCTCATCATTGAGCAATACGCCGGTACCTGGAACAACATAGGCGGAGCCAAACGCATAATTCACGGTGACTGTCGCGGCAACTCGGTTTTGTTCTTGATCCAAGATTGAAAAATGCGTGGTGTGCTGTCCATCTTTAATGGCATAAATTCCTGTTAGCGTGCTGCTCGGCGTCGCTTTGTCCAAGTGCAGCGTCGTGCGCTGACCTGCCGCGTAATCGGGGCTAGTCAAAAGCGCGAGCGGAATATTGACAAAATCGGGGTCGCCAAGATAGAGCGCGCGATCACGGAATGCACGTCGCAATGCCTCCGCAATGGTATGTGCCTGCGTGACGCGCGACATGTTTTCCAAATCATAAGCCGACAAAATATTGAGTGCATCAATCAATGCGACACCGCCGGACGATGGAGGCGGCGCTGTCGTGATTTTTATGCCTTTGTACACGGCATGAAGTGGCTCGCGTTCGACTACACGGTAGTTTGCCAAGTCATCGAGAGTCCAAATACCGCCTGACTTTCTGACTTCGTTCACCAAGTTATTCGCAATACGTCCTCGATAAAACCCATCACGCCCCTCGCGTGCAATGGCTGTTAGCGTTTTCGCTAAATCAGTTTGCACAATGAGGTGTCCAAGGGGCGGCACGTCGCCATTGAGCAGAAACAATTGGCTGCTGCTCGGGAAGCGATTCAATCCTTCCTTTCGCAACTCGGCGAGGCTTCGAAAACGCTCATCGACTGGAAACCCATTTTGGGCAATTTTGATGGCAGGCGCTAATGTGGCGGATAAAGGAAGTCGACCGTATTTCTTCGCCAGGTGCACTAAGGCGGCGGGCACGCCAGGAATAGCGGCAGACAATGGTCCGTCGATGGATAATGAAGTGTTCACATTGCCTTGCGCGTCGAGATACATGTCACGACTGGCAGCGGTGGGCGCTGTTTCGCGTCCATCAATCACGACATCTTTGTGTTTGCGGTTGTCGTGCAGTAGCCAGAGGCCGCCGCCCCCTAAACCGGAGCCGGACGGTTCGACTACGGCCAATGTGGCCGTGACCGCAATGGCCGCGTCGAAGGCGTTTCCACCGGCTTTGAGAATGGCCATGCCGGCTTGCGTAGCGAGTGGATGTGCACTGGCGATGGCCGACGCAGATGGCTTTCCAGCCCCTGCGCAGTTAGTGACGATGATGAGTGCAATAAAGATTATAGATTGTAAATGTCTCATGTTAGACATCCATGTCCCGATTCCTTCATGTCAAAAAATAATGGCTTAGAACAAAAGTCCAAATTTGAGCAATTCGAAGTCAACAATCAGTTCGGCATCATCGTCAGCTAAAAATGTGTTGTCGACGTACTTGTCACTTTCTCCAATGAGATAACGTCCGATACTTAGGCTGGTGCCCCAGTAAAGCCCGCTTTTGGAGAATATTCTGTAACCAATGCCGAATCCAAGGCCGAGTTTAAGTTCTGAACTGCGCTTGTTCACTGCTGACGTATTGTCCCAGATAAATTCATAATCACGGCCTTCTGTGCCCCTCAGCGCGGCAAGTCGCGTGAATCCAGCGAGATAGAATCCGCGGCGAGTTGTGCCTAAGAAGTTTCGGTAGTGCGCGTCAACCGTGGCGGAATAAAAGTCGCCACGATGAGAAAATATATCGGCTTTCGATTTTCCTATAAAAACAGGAAACGCGAGCTCGGCGTTATCGAACACATTGAATAAGGACACGGTCCCGCTGAAACTTTTCTGTTCACCGTTAAAAAGTAAGAGGCGTACTGGATTTACTTCAATCCCAAAGGTCTTATTTTTCAACGGGTCGGCGATAACAACTGCGTCAACGACCTTGTCGACCTTATTTTCAATTCGGTCCAGTTGGGTGTTCTCCGCCGCCAACGAAACGGAAGATAAGGCGAAAAGTGTGAACGCAAAAAACGAGCTTTTATTCATATTTTCCTCAATAAAAAAAGTTTTAATTTTGGTAGTAAATTGAATTCTACGTGGGGTAGCTTAATGATCCGTTTTCTGCGCGTCCACTAGAACTAAGCGCGTGACAGAGAGTTTGGTTACGGGCGACGGCGGAAAAGCGGCTGACGCTGATATACTCCCTGCACGCGGCGGGTGCTGCGTCCAAGAAACAACAATTTACAGGTTAACGCAGAGAATATGACTTACCGTTTTTTAGATGCCGTTTGGCAGGTTACCCTCATAGGGATCTTGTTTGCGTCGCTTAGCGCCTGCTCAGACTCCTCACTCAAGAATAGGGGCGATTTTGAGCTTAATGCATCGGCATTGTCGCAAGAAGTTCAGCTAAATTGGAACGTACCCGAAGCGACGTATTTCAACCTGTATGTCTCCAGCGACAAGGATTGCGATTTCTCTGACTATGGAAGCTGTTCGGACGGCGCAATGGTTGCGAACGCGACGTCGCCTTACAGGGTTAAAAGTCTCGAAAACAAGAAGGCGTATTATTTCCGTGTCGAAGCGGTACTGCAGGAAGCGGTTTCCTCATGGTCGTTTGTCACGGGCGCGCGGCCGAATGTGATTGGCTTTGGGGATGCGAACTGGGCGAGGTTGTGGACCGGGGCGAAGTTGCGGACCGGGGTAGCAGGAACACACGAAAACGTTTTTCTCGGCGGCCAATTTACTCAGGTAGGAGCCGAGGCTGGGGGACTTCTTGCGTTCGATAAATCCCGAGTATCGGCGCAACTTCCTGATGTTCCATTCGTCGATGGTCACGTGGTCGGAATAAAACCAGACAATGCGGGTGGACTGTACATATATGGGGATTTCTTGGCGGTTGGTGAACTTAAGCGCTCCTACATTGCGCATATTTTACCGGGTGGGCAGGTAGACCCCAATTGGGACGCGAAGGTGAGCGGAGAGATCAAAAAACTCGTGATTCTGGGCGACACGATTTACATCAGCGGCTATTTTGAATCAGTGGGTGGCCAGCGTCGCAGTCGATTGGCCGGATTGAACGCCGTAACCGGCCAAGTATTGCCATGGATTGCAACGACTGGTTTTCCTGTCGAAGCGGTGATGGACATCAACGCAATTGCCGCAACTGAAGGTCATGTCTATTTTGGCGGCACATTGTGGGCGCCACCCTCGCGCGAAACTCAACATTTCTTGCTTGCCTTAGATCTTAAATCAGGCAAATTGCTTGACTGGCATCCTAACCCCAACGGATATGTGCGTAAACTAGCGGTTTACAACAACACACTGTTTGTTTTGGGGGAGTTTACTGATATTGGTGGAAGGACGCGCAACGGCTTAGCT
>JANOTC010000484.1:0-5231 GCA_031416175.1 Gammaproteobacteria bacterium | reverse complement strand
CCTCGCTTTTTTCGCGATTAGACGGCATGTTCGCGATGGCCATTTACGACACGCTAACCGGCACACTCACGCTCGCGCGCGATCGCCTGGGCGAAAAGCCCCTGTATGTCGCCAAGCTATCAGGCGCACTAACATTTAGCTCGGAACTCAAGCCACTCTTGAGCACACCTGGCTTTACACCCTCCGTTTCCGATGCGAGTCTATTTGAATTTTTCGCGTTACGTTACGTCTCCGACCCCAATACCATTTTTTCCGACATCACCAGCGTTCAACCTGGAACACTGGTGACTGTGCTCGCGGACGGCACGCGAATGGAAAAGAGCTACTTCGCTTTCGATTTACCTGAACTCGAAAAGCGCAATGTTCGCAACGAAGAAGACTACATTACTGCCGTCGATGCCGCCCTAACAGAATCCATCAGCACACGCCTCGTTGCCGATGTGCCCGTTGGCGCATTTTTGTCGAGCGGAATTGATTCTAGCCTTGTTTGCGCGATTGCAGCGAAGAAACTCGGCAGTCAGGTAAAGTGTTTCAGTGCCGGTTTTGTTGGCGGCGAGAAAAATGAAACAGACGCCGCAAGCGTTATCGCCAATTACCTCGGACTTCCGTTTGAGTCCTACCTTGTTTCGCCCGACGACATGCTAAAAACCGCCTCGCAATTTGGCCAGGTTTTGGATGAGCCGAATGGCGACCGCAGTTGTGTACCTATGTATTTCCTCTCGCGCTTAGTGAAATCGCAAGTAACCGTCGCTATTTCCGGCGACGGTGGCGACGAATTATTTGGCGGCTATGGCCGCTATGTGCCATGGCCGAATAGACAAGGCCTGAGCGATATTGATGCTGTGTGCCGCTATTTTTCTCTGCGTTTACCGATGTTTCCTGATGCGCTGCTCGACACAGCTATGCCAGAAGGGCGCAACGAATTTCGCCGACGCTTTGCCGCACGCTTCATGACCGCTTTCGCGCGCAGTGACTTGCAGGACATTGAAAGAATGCGCTTGATTGATATGCACAGTTACTTACCTGGCGCTGTATTAGCGAAAGTTGATCGCATGAGTATGAAGCACTCGCTGGAAGTGCGTACGCCGTTTTTTAGTCCCACGCTTTTGCGCCTGTCCGCACAATTGCCAGCGAGTTTGAACACAGATGGAAAACAATTCAAAGTGGCATTGCGTCGCCTCGTTGCACAGTATTTGCCGCCTACATCCATCTACCCCGGCAAACTTGGCTTTGGCATGCCGGAGTCCTTTTTTAAAAGCCATGCGGTCATTTTTGACGGCCTCGCCCGACGCGCCGACGCGTCGCTCGCGGCTTGGACGCCGTTTAGAGACCGTCCGGCCATGTTTTTGCAACTCAAAAAAGCGGCACGCCATAACATCAATAGTTATTGGGCCTGGATTGTGCTTGGGCAATGGACCGAGTCGCTACCCGACCCCGTCACCTAGCCGGACCGAATTGCAATTGGAGTAAGCGATGAACGAAATGTTAGACAAACACCGCGAAGCGGTTAAAAAATATGAGGCTTCACTGCCGTACGTCAAGATGGTCGTCGACAACAAGCCCATTTATTTCGCCACACCCAATGAAAAATGCTCCTATTTCGCCTTGAGCATCAATGACCGCGAGCCGCGCACAAACTCGTGGATAAAAGGATTCGACCCATCCGATGTGTTTTTTGACATTGGTGCCAATAACGGCATTTATGGCTTACTCGCCGCCGTACTCGTTGGCTGTAAGGTGTATGCCTTCGAGCCGCACTTTGGCAGTTATCACGTTATGTGTTTGAACATTTACGCCAATAAATTGCAAGATCAAATGTTCGCCTATCCCCTGGCTGTGTCGGACCATGAAGGCTATGGCTCCCTCTTTCTCAGTGCAACCTATGCGGGAAAATCTCTCAACAACTTTGGTCAGTCCCGCCCGCATGACGATCCACTCTGGAATGCCACCATTCCGCAAGCTGCCGTCACCACATCGCTGGACCATTTTGTCGCCTCAACGGGTGCCTTTCCTAACCATATTAAAGTCGACGTGGATGGAATTGAGCCGGCCATTGTCGCTGGCGGAATGGAAGTGCTCGCTGATCGCCGTCTAAAAAGTATCATGATTGAATTGGACTTGAAAAACGCAGAGCACACCACTGTGTTTGAAACGCTGGCTAGCGTGGGCTTTGACCATTTTGAGAACGATCCCGCAGGCGTGTTTTTCTTTCGATGAGTGTGTCCGCACCTATGACTACCCAACGGTTTTTTTCTGTCCTTTTTTCGCAATTTTGGCTCATGGTTTATTACCACGATTGCTTGAAAATGAGTCGACCGGACAAAGGTGCGTTGAGCCTATTTCTCGACTCTTTATGGTACGGACCGCGAATTTGGGCTGTCACGGCGATTAAACACCATAGTGGCTTTTGTTACAGCGTGGATCTTGGCCGTGAATTTCTCAGTGACAATCAAGGGCGGTCCGTACTGTTACTCACCGAGCAAGGTGCAGCCCTACCCTTAGCACATACACGGCAAATTCAAGAAATCGTCAATCAGGGCCGAGGACGCTACGCGCATTCAGGTCGGACGCTGTATTTTTCTCCGCATGACAACGCCGACATAACCACCGTGCTGCAACGAAAATATACCGTTATTGAACGCATTTTCGACAACCCGGAGGTGAACAAAGCGCTGGGGAAACTCAATGGCATGCGCGATAGTTTTGCCAACCCGACATTGTTCGGCCTGGAAAAATTGAAAATAATTTTCGATAAGAAGCTCAGCTTCGGAGGTCTGGCCGATCTAGGGCCGACTGCGCTAGGCGTAAGCAACCTCACACTCGATTTAAGCAAGTGGCATCTCGGAAAATGGACAATCGAAACGCTCAATCTTCGGGCGGTGCATAAAGAGGCGA
This sequence comes from Gammaproteobacteria bacterium, assembly GCA_031416175.1. Classification (GTDB taxonomy): domain Bacteria; phylum Pseudomonadota; class Gammaproteobacteria; order S012-40; family S012-40; genus JANOTC01. The sequence goes on along the minus strand of JANOTC010000484.1, from coordinate 2,336 downwards.
GTTGGTTTATCACCTGCCATTTTTCCAACACCCATGCAGATTTTTTCGGCGACTCCATTGCCGGCGATATTGAGTTTCAATTTGAGCAAAATGGAACCGTTAAGCCACGAAGCCTGCAACTGACTCTGGCAGGAAAGCCCTGGATAAGTGCTATTTTTGAATGGTCAGGGTACGGAATTCAAGAGGCCTCCATTCACCTTTCTAACTTGAGTTCATTGCGCACCCATCTAATTCGCTGCGTCGGCGGCGAACCTGAAGCCTATACGCGTTGGTTGGAAAACTTCCTGACCGCCTGGACCGCTGGCAAGTTCAATTTCACCTGTGCACTCACACCGCAGGAGGCAGAGCACGTAACTGCCGCGCTTGCACCCAATTCAACACAGTCCGCGTTATTTTTAACTCTTCGCCGTGTAGACACCCAGCTCAGCCTATTCGTCGAACACACCGCAAAAGCATCTGAAGAGGCGACGGCATGAATGATTCAGTTGGGACGAGTTTAGAACAGACATTTGGCAAGCCGCTCGACCCGGAATTTCAACTACGCTTGCAATCTCTGTTTCGCACTAACATTGTTTCCGCGACGAACACAAGCCTCGAATTAGGCGATCAACTTCCCATTCCAGTCGTTCGCAATATTCCCCGCTTTGTTCCTTCCGATCAGTACACCCATTCGTTTTCGTATCAATGGACAACCTTTACCCAAACGCAATTGGACAGCGCACAAGGTTCTAACCTTACGCAACAAGATTTAATCGGAAAAATTGGCCTGCGACCCGCCGATGTAAAAGGCAAGCTCGTGCTTGACGCAGGCGTCGGCGTCGGCCGCCACGCTGAAATTCTCGCCAGTTGGGGCGCATTTGTGGTGGGCGTGGATCTTTCCGATGCGGTCGAATCGGCGCGGCACAATCTAGCCAAGTACCCAAATGCAGTCGTCATTCAGGGCGATATTGGCAATTTGCCCTTTGCACTGGAAACATTCGATTTTGTCGTGTCGATTGGCGTGCTGCACCACACGCCGAACACAAAACTGTATACCAATAGCCTCATCCCATTCGTCAAACCCGGTGGTCGCCTTTCGATTTGGGTCTACCCTCCTAAATTCGCACGGCGTGGCGAATGGGTGCCCATGGCCTCACACTTACCGTTAGTGGCCTTTAAGGAGTGGTGCGAGTGGGCAGTCGATATCGCACGGGAAAACAAGAATGCGTTATGGCTAGAACCGATGATCAAGCAATTTCCATTTTCGACACACCACGCCAATAGCGAGCGTAGCGTCTTAGCACTTTTCGACGGGTTTTCACCCACCTTTCACTGGACCCATTCGTCGGAAGAAGTCACAAAATGGTTTCACGAGGCTGGCCTGGTTGACGTCCATTCCAACGCCATTGAAACCTCGGTCAGCGGACTCAGACCGCGCCTAAGTGACCTTCTCGCCATTGGCGACGGAGTCAGCGCATGAACGCGTTTCAAGCACCCGAAAAAATCGGCAAGTTGACGATGGAAATTACCACCATCTGCAACCTTAAATGCGCAGGCTGCCCACGCACCACGGCCATCGAAAAAAACGCGTGGACCGACACGCACATGAGCACCGACCTATTCACCCGCATTCTTAGCCATTTACCGCCCGTTGGTTTCGTCACATTGCATGGTATTGGTGAACCCACTCTGCATCCGCACTTTAACGAATTAGTCGCCATTGCTGCCGCCAGCGGTAAATTTCAACGAATGAAAATGACCACCAACGCCCTAGCACGCAGTGTGGACTATTACCGACAAAGCGTTGCGGCTGGCTTAAATGAATTTTGGATTTCCGTAGACAGTTTTGATCAGGCCATTAATGACAAAATGCGCGCTGGGACAAAAGCAGAAAAACTTAAGCGCCGCGTCCGCGAGCTAATAGCCGCCAATTTACCGGTCCATATATCAATGGTCGTGAGCGCCGAAAATTATCACGACATACCGGCCACCTTGGCTCTACTCTATGAATTCGGTGGGCCACCCGTGCACATGCAAGAGTTCCAAGACTTTGGCAACCCATACGGACTCATGAATGTCGATCAGCGCCGGGCGTTCTTACAAAGCCTACAGAGTGCGCGGGAAAAATTTCCGGGCATGCCCATTTTTCCGCCTAACTACACGCAACCACAAGGTTCCATTTGCACAGCGCCCTGGTTTCGCCCCGCCGTGACCGTGGAAGGCTTTATGACCCCCTGCTGCACGACATTCGACCCCAGCCAATTTGGCTACGTAAACCTTGGTGACATGACCTTTGCCGAGGCCTGGCGGCAACCCGGCATCCTAAATTGGATTCGACGTTTTATCGACGAAAAAAC
>JANOTC010000483.1:0-2308 GCA_031416175.1 Gammaproteobacteria bacterium | reverse complement strand
GGGCTTGATGACAACTAATGCAGACGCGAAACCCAATTGCGAACACGTAGTAGCCGCGTGCGGCAAGGCGTACCCTAAAAGATTTCGTAGCGGGGATGGATATTCTGTGTTGGGAGAAATCGGTCTACTCTACAACCGCCTTTTCCAAAAAATCCACATTTATGCCCAGTGAACTCAGCGCCAAAAAATGCCGAGAAGGGTCGGCCAAGGAGGTTGCTCGACGTGTTTTTGAGGCTCGTTGGGCAGGACCGGGGCACGAGGAGATGTCTTTTTCTCCCGCTAACGGCTGTTTCCGTTTTGGAGGCCGAGCGAAGGCGCTGATCATCGCGTGACAGGCGGCAATCAAGGTCGGTGATGGCTTACGTGAACTCGGTGAATTCGTAGAAAGCTGGATTCTTGGCCGGTGCCCGAGGCGGTGCTCTTGCCGGCAAGCCGAGATGTTTGAGAATCTTCGCGATGGTCGAGGGATCTTCGATGGCGGCGATGACGTGCAGGGACGCACTAATGCCGCGGGCGCATGGATGCGCAGGAGCGGTGATGGTTAGCCTACCCTGGCAGTTCGGACAGCGTTCCATGTCGATGTTGAATACTCGCTTGAGTAGCCGCGCCCAGGAGATCGATAGTTTTGGTGTACTTGGAATCGGCGGCCCTTCGCCAGCGTGAGCAGTGACAGGGTTCGCCATGGCCTGCGGTACAATCTGAGAGCGCCACTTGGCATTTGGCGCCAGCACGCCGTGATAGCGAATCAGATTCAGCCGTGGCCGCGGCACCAAGGCTGCCAGCTTCTGCATGAACTCCAATCCCGTCTGCATTTAGCCCAAGTGGCCGATAGGAAGCCGGCTAAAACAGTGCCTGAGTGGTACCCAGATTTGAACCGCGCCGATTTACGGCCACACTGATGATGACGGATACGATACCGAAGTGGACCTCTCATCTGCATATAAAAAGGGTAAAAAATTTCACCTCTATATCCGCGCGCCCAGCGCCACCGTGGCGCCGATGCTACCGGATTTATACAAATGGTTGGCGCAATTTCTGGTGATGGAAGGCGGATAGGACGCATCGCAATAGAATCGTTAACATAAACCGCAATCCGTAACTCACACCCTTACCACGCGCAGAAAATTGTTGTGATCCTACCCAATCATGGCAGCGGGTCTGAATTCACTCCCTCTTAACCGGAATGCTCACTGATTTCGTCTTGCCAGATTGACCCGGAAAATCCGTGAGCATGGCGTCGATCAAATAAGGAACTACTTGAGGAAGAAATTGATTTTCATCGACAAGGATGGCTTTGCCTTTGAATACTTTTTCTCCGCCGCCTTTCACATCGTCATCCCCGGCAAAAACGTCGACTAACAGTCTTTTTGCATTCGTGACGCCGCGCTGTTCATGCGATCAGCATGCACCTTAAATTCAAGGCTAGTTTGATTAGCCACTTCTTGGACTTACTCAAACACGCATTGTTCGTTTTCTCACACGCTTCGCCACTTAACTCGCCCAATTTTCCACTTGCAGACCCTCTACGCGCGCGAACTCACGTTCGTTGTTAGTGACAAGAATCCAACCTTCTGCTCGCTCATGTGCAGCGATCCAAAGATCATTGTTTCCAATTGGCTGACCTGCTTTTTCCAGGGCCGCCCGAATTTGACCATAGTGCTGTCCGGCTGACTCACTCAACGGAGCGACTTCGATACACTCTTCCAACTGACCAAGCGTTGTCATCGCCCTTTCCCGTGCATTGTTTTTCTCAGCGTCATGACGCAACTCGCCCAAGGTAATCACTGACATAACCAGCTCGCCTGCGGCGTGACGCGCGAATCGTTCACGAACAGCAGGCGGATTGCATTTCGCAATATAAATGCAGATATTGGTATCCAGCAAATAACGGATTGACACTAGAACGGCTCCCGAACCTGCGGCGCGTCTTTATCGCGACCTCCGTCCATAAAATCGGCAGGCATGCTCGTCAATGCATCAAATATCGCTGTCGCACTAAGGGGACACTCGCGAAGAATAATTTCGTCGCCGCGACGAAAAATCTCCACTCGATCCACGTTTAAGCGAAACTCCTTGGGGAGTCTTACCGCTTGGCTGCTACCGGATTTAATAATACGCGCGTAAAACAAGAGCACACTCTCCCGGGCAAATAAGTATTTGCGTTTAGTATAACTCAAGTTTCGGAGTTCAAATACGCGAAATAAAATTCACTAACCAACTGAATAATAAAGAAATAAGGCCTCACGGAGAGTAAAATGTCGGATCTCTACACCAGACATTAAAACGCACCGGAGGCCCTCATGAATAG
>JANOTC010000482.1:0-4627 GCA_031416175.1 Gammaproteobacteria bacterium | reverse complement strand
CGCTGCAAAAGATCGGCGAGCGCATTTCAAATATGGAGCTTAACGGGAAGCCTATCGACGCTAGCAAGACCTACAAAGTGGCAGGCTGGGCGGCGGTTGGCGAGAAGCGGGAAGAAAAGCCGATTTGGGATATCGTTTCTGAGTATCTGAAGTCGAATAAAACTGTCAGCGTAAAGGCTTTGAATCAGCCTACGATTAAGGGCGCCGTGGGGAACCCAGGATATTCGGCGGTCTAGAGCCTCGCAACTTGGCTTAGCTTAGCCGCTTCCGTTGGAAGCGGCGTCGCCGTCGCATTTATTCAAGACCACTAACGCAAAAGCCAGGCGCCACACTAAGGCGGCGCCTGGCTTTTATCAGACTATCAAGCCCTAACACGCTACCGTTTAGGCAGACCGACCCTTCTTAGCCGCAATCCGCATCCGCAACGCATGAAGCTTAATAAAGCCCGTCGCATCCGCTTGATTATAGGCACCGGCATCTTCTTCAAATGTCGCGATACGCGCATCGAACAAGCTGTCATTGGCCGATTCGCGACCCACAACCGTTACATTGCCTTTATATAGCTTCACCCGCACGCGACCGTTAACATTCGCCTGCGAAGCGTCGATCATTTGCTGCAACATTCTACGTTCGGGTGACCACCAGTAACCGTTATAGATCATCGCCGCATAACGAGGCATCAGCTCGTCTTTCAGATGCGCCACTTCTCGGTCCAACGTAATCGACTCAATGGCGCGATGTGCCTTGAGCATCACCGTTCCACCCGGTGTTTCGTAACAACCGCGTGACTTCATACCGACATAGCGATTTTCAACCAGGTCGAGACGACCAATGCCGTTAGCACCCGCCACTTTATTCAGGTGCGCTAACACCTGCGCAGGCGACATCGGGACATTGTCGATGGCGGTGATATCGCCACCTTGATAGCTCAGTTCCATATACGTGGCTTGATCAGGCGCGCGCTCTGGTGCGACGGACCAACGCCACATATCCTCTTCCGGCTCTTGCCACGGATCTTCCAATTGGCCGCCTTCGAAGGAAATATGCAATAAATTTGCATCCATCGAGTAAGGCGATTTCTTGCCGCGTTTTTGCTCAATCGGAATACTGTGTTTTTCAGCGTATTTAAGCAACGATTCGCGCGAGCTGAGATCCCACTCACGCCACGGCGCGATCACGCGTACATCCGGTTTACGCGCGTAATAACCTAACTCAAAGCGAACTTGGTCATTCCCTTTTCCGGTCGCACCGTGCGAAACCGCATCCGCTCCGGTCAAGTTGGCAATTTCAATCTGACGCTTCGCAATGAGCGGGCGCGCAATCGAGGTACCTAACAGATACTCGCCTTCATACACCGTATTGGCGCGAAACATCGGAAACACGAAATCACGCACGAACTCTTCGCGCAAATCGTCGATGAATATCTCTTTAACGCCCATGGCCTGCGCTTTGGCGCGGGCAGGCTCTAGCTCTTCGCCCTGGCCGATATCCGCCGTGAACGTGACTACTTCGCAGTGATACTCATCTTGTAGCCATTTCAGAATGATGGACGTGTCCAAACCACCTGAATACGCCAATACTACTTTCTTGATATCCGCCATCGCTTCGCTTCTCAAAAATTCAATTCAAAGTGCCGATTTAACTAGCTAGCAACGCGTTTCGCGCTACGCCGCAAACGCGACAACAAACGGCGCGCCATCTCACCAAACATTTCAGTTTGGGTTGGATGCGGATGAATCGCACGTGCCACTTGTTCTAACGTCATTTCGCCGGAAACCATCATCACCGCTTCGCCAATCAAGGTGTCTGCATGATCCGCCAAGAAATGCACACCGATGATTTTTTGGTTGGCTTTATTCGCCACCATTTTGATCATGCCGTGTGTTTCGTGGTTAATCATCGCCTTCGCATCTAGGCTGACGGACGTTTTCACTTCAACCGCGTCAATGCCCTTCGCTTTGGCTTGCTCTACCGACAAACCGACGAACGCCGCTTGTGGGCGCGTAAAAATAACACCACAGTCTTTGCTTTCGTCATAAGACATGTCTTCGCCCAAAATCGTCGCGGCAGCGATACGGCCTTGTTGACCCGCCGTGTGCGCTAACATATGCCCGCCGACCACATCGCCCACGGCGAAAATGTGATTCATACTCGTACGACCACGCGCGTCGGCCTTGATCACGCCGTTCTCAGCCACAACACCTGCTTTGTCAATTTGCAAAGGGGCCAACACTGGGCGCTTGCCCGTTGCCACAATCACATAGTCACACTCAAGTGTATGCGTCGCCCCAGCGGCGTCTTCAAACTCAAGCACCATTGCACCCGGTTTACCGGCAATATTCTTGACCTTAGCCGAGGTGTGAATCTTAAGATTTGGCTCGTCGTTCAACAGACTCGTTACTGTCTTGGCGATTTCCGCCTCGACTTCGAACAAGACGCGATCTCGCGCCTCCACCAGCGTCACTTGGCTGCCGAAATCTTGGAAGATTTGCGCCATTTCCATGCCGATCGCGCCACCACCAATCACGCCTAAGCGCTTTGGCGCAGACGTTAAGGTCCACACGGTGTCCGAGGTCAACACGCCACCGGAACTCAAACCTTCGCGCGCACCAGGAATCGGCGGTACAAAAGGCGGCGCGCCAGTCGCAATCACGGCGCAGCCGAAGGTAATACGCTCACCCGCCGCACGCGTACCATCGGGTGCGCGTGCATGAGGATTACTGTTATTACCTGAGGTATCGACAAACAAGCGGTGGTCGCTTTCAAAAAACGCAAAACCTTGAATGACTTTGATTTTGACGCCTGTGTCAGTCTTCAAGGCCATTTGGCCGCGTGTTTCTAGCACGCTACGCCGTGTATTTTCCAAAGCACCCCAATTGAGCGTCGCTTGTGTTGTGCCTTCCACGCCTAAATGGGCATCGTGCGCGCGATCTCGCATACGATCCGCCGCCGCGCGCCACGCCTTAGACGGTATGCAGCCACGCCACAAACACTCGCCCCCTGGAAGCGGCGAGTCATTAATCATGGCCACTTTTACACCGTGTTCGGCCAAGTCCCGGGCGCAATCTTCGCCACCTGGGCCTCCACCGATAACGACCACGTCGTAGTCCCAATTACCTTCAGGAATCGTCGGGCCGGGCGTTCCCAAAAAAGACTCTGGCTGTTCAACCAAGCCCTTCAAGGTGCCTAAAAACATGGCCACTTCCGCGCCATTGACCACGCGATGGTCTGCCGTAATTGTGAGCGGCATGCCTTGCGATCCGGCGCTTGAAATCGCCAGAATAGCCGCCGTGCCGGGTGTTGGAATCGCGTCGAAATACGCCACGCCCAGCATCCCCATGTTGGAAACCATAAAGGTCGGATTGGCATATTCTTCCGGCGACAAGCGTCGCTTGCGCGCGCGTGCAACGAGGTCAGTCCACGCTGTTTGCAGTACGCCTAAACCGCGCGATTCGCAATTGCGCAATACGGGTACAACTAGGCCGCCACCGTCAGCGGAAACGGCCATGCCGATATCCACATTGTCACGCTCAACCAGTTTATCCGCTGGCTGATAACACCAATTAATGGTTGGGTGCTTGCCAATCGCAATGGCGCAGGCTTTTGCAATGGCAACCGTAACGGACACACCCGCCTTCTTCGACGCCTTGATCATTGCGTCGGGCTTGGCGTTGACAGAAACACGGAAGGTCGGCATCGTCAACGAAGCGGTCATGGAATGGCTAACAGCCCGCTCCATCGCGGACATCGCCCTACCCTTACCAGGCACTTGCACTTCAGGCATTGCGTGCGCCGCTGTTTGGCGCTGAATTTCGCTCGGACGGTGAATCGGCTGGGCCGCAATCACGTCGGTTCCGATAATCACTCCACGCGGGCCGGAACCCTTAACATTATTTAGATTCACATGCATTTGCGCAGCAAGCTTACGTGCGTAAGGTGTGGCCTGCTTGTTGTCGGGCCGCGCCACCGGCGTAACCACACCGGTAGTAACATGCAGCGCAGCACCGCGATGGCCCGGCGCCGGATGCTTTTCCGCTTCCACATGGCGAATCGCCGCTGCCGACGGACTCGTTGTCGAATGGGTAGTCATTGATTTTGCAACGGTAGCGGCGACCGGACGTGAGGCAGCACTAGTTTCGGTTTTCCGGACTTGCTCAACGCGTTCTACCAGATAGCCCACAGCGCCCCCTACGGGAACGACGGCGTCAGTGTTTGCCAAGGGACCCGACAAATAGCCATCGCGAAACACTTCGACATCCATGACGGCCTTGTCGGTTTCCACCGTCGCGACGATATCGCCACGACTGACTTTATCGCCTAACTTCTTCTCCCAACTAACCAAAACACCTTCAGTCATGGTGTCCGAGAGTTGGGGCATTTTGATCACGTAGGCGCCTTCTGGCGCGTCGTCGACCAGCAATAGCGACGCCACTGCCGCAGGTGCAACAACGGCCACCGCTGCGCCATCGCGCACGACTTCCGCTGCCGTAGCCACCAAGAACCCCATCGCACCACCGACATGGACAACCGAATCGGCAGGACTCAACGGGCCACATAGATAACCTTCGCGAAAGACTTCTACGTCCATCACGGCTTTGTCGGTTTCGACCGTCGCGACGATATCGCC
>JANOTC010000481.1:0-3645 GCA_031416175.1 Gammaproteobacteria bacterium | reverse complement strand
AAATCCAACCAGCGCTGTGCGCCTTTACCGATGTCGCCCGCGACCAAGACAGCAATAAGTAGCGCTACGCCGAAGCCGTAAAGCCAGGGTGTCCAAAACTCCAAATGGTGAGGAGGAATTTGCGCCACGATAATCATCAGTGCCATGCCCAGAGCCAAACGCGTTCCTTGCGCGCGTACCACATTCCAATCTTGGCCGCTGGCACTATACAACACGACCAAACCGATTGTGCATAACAAACACAGGCCAATAAACAGCGGCCAATCGATATGTAAGCCGCCGACTACGCCCATTGCGCCCGAGCGGGGTCCATCGGTCCAGGGCCGACGTTCGGAGGGTTGTATAATCATGGTTTTTCCTTGAGCAAATAGCTGTCCATTATTTTGCGCACAATAGGGGCAGCGACACTGCCGCCGTGGCCGGCGTTTTCGGCAATGACGATGACAGCTATTTTAGGATTATCGAGCGGCGCAAATCCCATGAACCACGCATGATCGCGTAGTTCCTTCGGCACTTTACTCTCTTCGTATTTCTCACCTTGTTTCAAGCTAAATACTTGTGCGGTTCCTGTTTTCCCGGCGATGGTGTAGGGTAAGTTGCGTGAAATACCGAATGCGGTGCCGCGTGGCGAATGGACGACTTGGCGCATGCCCTCGATTGCACGTTCCCAGTTTTCTGGCGCAATGTCCGTGATTGCTTGGGTAAATTTTGGTTCTATGCGCTCCAGCGTCCCGCTCTTGGGATCCTGCAAGGCGTAACCTAATCGCGGTTGCGCGCGTAAGCCGCGCGTGGCAATGGTGGCGGTCGCAACTGCCATTTGAATAGGTGATACGGCATGGTAACCTTGTCCAATCCCTATGCTTAAGGTTTCGCCGGGATACCAGGCTTCTTTACGCGCCTTGCGTTTCCACTCGCGCGAGGGTCGGATGCCTTGCGTTTCGCCTTGAATATCAATGTCGGTGAACATGCCGAAGCCAAATTTGCTTAAGAACTTTGATATCCGATCAATTTCAAGTTTGTGTGCAAGATCGTAAAAATAAACGTCACAGGATTCGCGAATAGCGGTTTCCATATTGACGGTACCGTGCCCTTCCTTTTTCCAATCTCGGTAGCGATGTCTATCGCCTTTGAGCGAGTAAGCGCCACGGCAGGAGATCGTCTTATCAGGGGTGATCTCACCATATTCTAAGCCTGCCAACGCCATAAAGGGTTTAATGGTGGAGCCGGGTGGATAACGGCCTTTGATGGCTCGATTATAGAGTGGGCGCTCAAGCGATTTGGACAGCGCGCGATAAATGTCGGCGTCGATGCCATTCACGAATAGGTTAGGATCGTAACCGGGCATAGACGCCATGGCGATCACGCCGCCGGTGCGTGGGTCGATCGCGATGGCGGAACCTTTGATCTCGCCCATGGAAGTTTCCGCGACCGATTGCACGCCGATATCCATATTAAGAATTAGATTTTTTCCCGAATTGGCAGGCTGATCTTCCAAAATTCGAATGATGCGGCCAAAGGCGTTGGTTTCCACCTTGCGCATGCCGACTGCACCGTGAAGGGCGTCTTCGTAGGCCTTTTCCACCCCAATTTTGCCCATGTGAGTAGTTCCGTTGTATTGCGTTTCGTCGATACTTTTTATTTCGTCTTCGCTGATTCGGCCCACATAACCGAGTGCATGGACCGCCATAGTGCCTAACGGATAATGTCGGGAAAGGCGCGGCTGAATATCCACGCCCGGAAACATCCATCGGCGCACGGCGAATGCCGCCACTTCCTCTTCATTTAGATGCGTGCGTAAGGGCACACCCCGCGAAGGCGGTGTCTGCCGCTTCAAGCGTTCAAATTGTTGTTGATCGACGTTAGTAATCTCGATCACTTCACGCAAGCGTGCAATTGTGCCTTTGATGTCCTTCACTTTCTCAGGCACCAATTCCAAACTGAACGCGGCTTGGTTTTGCGCCAAGACCACGCCATTTCGATCCAAAATGAAGCCACGGTGCGGTGCGACCGGCATTAAGTTGTAGCGATTAGCTTGCGAAAGTGTGGTGTACTTATCGTGTTGAACCACGGTCAAGTAGAACATTCGCGTTACCAGCGCGGTGACGGCCAGAACAATGCAGATGATCGCGACAATAACACGATTGGTGAAGGTTTCGACTTCACGAAAATGATCTTTTAGCGTAACCCTTGGGTCCATTAGGCTGGATCGTTACGTAGTGACATGAAAGCGTTGGAGCATGCTGCGCAGAACAAGATACGACACTGGCCATAACGCAGCCGTTGTAATGGCGGGCATCCAGTAGAGCCACGACTCCGGTCCTTCACCAATCATTCCTTTCGCCCATGCCACCAACAATTGATCCAGCGCGACCAAGGTAAACACGGAAACGGCCTGCTGCCACATGGGATAAACGCGAATCTGTTTGTGCAGCGTTACGCCGATAAATGCGACGACGGACATCGCGAGTGCGTACTGCCCCATCAACGTGCCAGTAAGAACGTCCAAGGTAAGCCCCATCAAGAATCCAGTGCCGACATTGACGCGATTTGGCAGCGTTAAACACCAGTAGATCAGAATGAGCGTTACCCATTCAGGGCGAAACGGTCTGAGCCATTCTGGAATTGGCACGACGGTCAAGACGAGGGCGCCTAAAAAAGTGACGAAAATAATAGGTCCGCCGCGGCGTCGTTGATCGTTCATGGTGCGGGAATCGCGTTGGGGTTGGGTTCAATAACGGCATCGGTCGCGTCAGGTGATTCGACGACGGGTTCGTCCTCGGGGGCAATTAATGGCGCCTCCGGTTCCGTTGTAACCGCGGGCGCGTCAGTGGTAAACGGCGACTGTTCGCTAAACACTACCAACACTTCACGACTGGCCTCCAGCTTGGCCGTTGGTTTAACGCTAACGGCCGCGTAGGGCTCGGTGCCGCTAGGTTGAAATTGCGTGATCTCACCGACCGGATAGCCAGCTGGGAAAATACCACCCAAACCGGAGGTTACCAAGAGGTCGCCTGGCTTAATGTCGGCATTATTTGGAATATGTAAAAGTTGCAAATTACCAGCGATGCCAGATCCTGAGAGTAGCCCACGCAGACCACTGCGATTTATTTGTACCGGCAAGGCATGGTTCGGGTCGCTGATTAACAAAACAGTTGAGTTAAAAGGCGTCACGCTAATAATTTGTCCAAAGACGCCATCTGCGTCTAACACGGGTTGTCCAACATGAACGTTATGGCGCTCACCCTTATTAATGAGTACCTTGTGGCTCAATGGATCCATATCCATGGAAATCAATTCGGCGGCGACCGCGCGATCCGACAAGCGCATCGACGCGTCGAGCAGTTTGCGCAAGCGAATGTTTTCAACTTCCAATGCGGAAAGCTTTTGCAACTGCGCTTTAACAAACATGACTTGCGTGCGCAGTGCTTGATTTTCTTCCATTACCGTGCTGCGCGTAGCCATGTTCTCGCCCATCCAGGTGCCTGCGGCGAACGGCAAGTCGACGGCATACTGAATCGGGTAAACGACAACGGAAAGTAACGCGCGCACGTTATCCAAATAATGTTGGCGGTGGTCCACCGTCATCATTACGATAGAGGCAATGCCCAGCACGGTAAGGCGAATACCGGCTGTCTTCCCGTAGGT
>JANOTC010000480.1:0-2119 GCA_031416175.1 Gammaproteobacteria bacterium | reverse complement strand
GGGGCTTTTTTTTGTGGGTGGTCGGTGAAAGGCGCTGCTTCAACGGCCAGGATAGGGGCCTGGGCGGGCAGCGTCTTGCGCCCCAGCGACCAGGTCATCACGACTTGCCTTGCCCAATTTGACTCGTCCAAAGGTGCCAATAGTGCGACCTAGCCATCAGCAGTGCGTCGTGTGTTCCCACTTCGACGATTGTGCCGTTGTGCATCACGACGATGAGATCCGCGTGGTTAGCGACACCGTTTAGGCGATGCGTAGCGCAAATAAGGGTGCGATTTTTGGCGACCTGCCAAAGGATTTCTTGCACATGCGCCTCAGCGACCGGATCCAGCGCACTCGTGGGTTCGTCGAGAACCAAAATTTGCGGGTTGCGAATGAGGGCGCGGGCGATGGCGAGTCGTTGACGCTGACCAACCGATAGCGCGCCGCCAAGTTCGCCCACTTGCGTGGCGTATTGTTTTGGCAGTGCACGAATAAACGGTCCTATACCCGCGAGCGAGGCGGCTTCGTCGATGCGCGCATGGCCGGGCTGGCAAGCACCCAGGGCAATGTTGGCGCCAATGGTGCCATCAAATAGCACGGACTCTTGCGGCACATAGCCAATCAAAGCGTTGTAGGATGCCACTTTCAGATCGCGCAAGTCGTGTCCGTCGACACAGATGGAACCGGCGTCTGGATCTCTAAAACGCATCAGCAAATTCAATAGTGTGCTTTTCCCGGCCCCACTGGCGCCGACAATAGCCACACGCATGCCCGCAGTAATGGTTAGATTAATATCGACAAGCGCAAAGCGATTTTCGGCATGTCCCCAGGAAACGCCGACAAATTTGATATTCTCTCGGCACGCATCGACGGTGATGGCATTTGCCCGATCTAGGATGACCGACTCAGTTTCTGTCAATTCACTAATATGACGAATACCCCCTGCGGCGGCTGCAACCCGAGGCACGAACTGGGTGACATACGCCAACGCTTCGCCCATTGACAAAAACAGCGCTTCAAAGGCGACTAGCGTTCCGAGTGACATCACGCCCGAATGAACAGCCCAAACACCGGCTGCGAAAACCACAACATGGAGTAGATAGAGTGCGGCAAACGCCGTGCGCTCGACCATGGACCCCATAAAGATCGCTTTAAATGAGGTGAATCGCCATAATTTATTGAGCAATCCAAAACGGCGTGTGCGCACACGGTCTAACTGAAATGCCTTGACAACAGCAGCCGCGCTCAACGTCTCTTGAACGTTGGTCAATAGACTCGCTTCACGCTGTCGTTTGGCATAATTCAAAACAAACGTGCGTTCCGCGATACGGCGCGGCAAAAACAACATAATGGGGAAAATTAACGCGCTGAGCAAACCTAACGCGAAATTGAAATAAAACATCAGTGCCGTCGAATAAACAATTTGCAGCATAGGATTAATCAACCAAGGCACAGTTTCAACTAGGCCTTGTTCAATCACTTGCAAATCTCCACCGAAACGCGACAGCGTCGCGCCACGTGGCGTAGCTTGGTGATAATCAACGGGCAAACGCAAGATATGCGATTGCATCGCTTCACGGATATCGCCAACGAGATCGACAGTTAGACGCGCGTTAATTAGATCTGCAATGAACCCTAATGCACTCACCACCACCGCCGAGATGGCGAGAAATATCAAGACGAAAATGATGACGTCGGTGTCATTTGCCATCAAGCCGTTGTCGATAATATGCCGTTGCGCGAGCGGAAAAAGCGCACCGAGCACCGCTTCTGCGACGACAATGGACAGCAACAAATAGCCCGATTTACGATAGCGGCCCGCAAAGGGCGCCAAGAATCGCCAGATTAGCGCAAGGTCGCCCTTTTGTATCTTTTCATCAGCATCTTCATCTTGCTGATCGTCGGTGCTCAACGCATTCTGTTGTGGCGGACGATCATGCGGCATTGATCGCGAGTTCGTCAGGCTGCGCACCCGACATGACCCGACTTGAGCGCAAAACGGCTTGGTTGCTGCGCGTCAGTATTGGCACGTTAGGCTTGGAGAAAAAACAATTGCGCATCACATCCGGGTTTGGGTACCACGTGTAATAGCCCTCGTTGGAGTCAACCTCAATTTGCCACATACGATTCAAGACGTCGG
>JANOTC010000479.1:0-5758 GCA_031416175.1 Gammaproteobacteria bacterium | reverse complement strand
CGCCGATGATGTGGACGGATCGTGCTTACGACTACTGGAGCTATCACGAGTCGATACCTTTGCCGACGCCGGCCGCTTATTTCGCTAGCCATTCGCTGGGCGACTTAGGCTTAAAAATCGTTGACAGCATGAAAAACGCTGCCGACATTCTAAACCAGGCTCTTGACGGCCTGCTCCTCGCGTACGTGGCGTTGTTGATTTTGGCAGGGGTGCTGGCATTGGGTGTGCGCAGTCGTCGCAAGCGCTTTTTCTTGGCTATGGTGGCGATACTTGGGTTGGGGTATGCATTGTTGCACGGTTTGGTGCCAGTGATTGATAAGCGCTATATGGTCATGCCGATCTTTACTAGCGTACTGGTGACGGTGCTTGCCCTGGCAAGCTGTCGGCACCGCTTCGTCGTGATGCGCTGGCTTACATTGGTCGGCGCTGTGGTGCTTGTCGGCCAAAGCCAGTGGCGCTTCTGGAGCGAGGAATTTCCGAGCAAGATCGTTCTTAAACACGCCGATTCCGACCAAGTGCTGCACCAGGATCCAACAATTCAGGAGTTGCGTCGACGTTTTGGGCCAAACGATGTATTTCTCGGCCCGATTGGGGACGTACAGAGATTAAATTTCGCCACAGGCATCACGTTCATCGAAGCACCCGATAACCTGGATAAACTAACCAATCCGCTGGCATTCTTTCGGCGTTATAACATTCGTTACTCCCTCGTAGACCTTAGGCGTATTTTGCCGGACAGTCAGATCGAGGCGATGGAGTTGGTGGGCGATCGGCCGGTATTTACGATTCGACTTGCCGGGTCGGACAATACCGCTGCGCAACTAGAACAGCGACGCGCTCCCGTGAGTAACCGTGTCGCCTACGTCGACACTTTTCACGGCGGGAAAATCTCCAACGAGAGCGCTTTCGCTGCCACCGGACTGCAGGTTGTCACACTTACTGGAAACCTTTCCGCTCCCGCCAATCGCAGCTCGCTTTTGCAGTCGGGTTTGCTGGTCGTTCGCTACGAGATTGGGAAGGCAGAATTCGACGCGCAAGAACTGGCCCTTATCGAACAGTTTGCGCAGGGTGGTGGGCGGATTTTGTTGCTGTGCCCCGCTTGGGTGGCGGCCAGTTACGAAAGCAAGCGGCTCGACGCTTTGGGATTCAACCGCATTGCCGCCAAGTTCGGGATACTGATCGGCGGTGACTACGTCGGTTCCCCCTATAGCATCGGCAAAGGATTCGGCGAGCAAGACGCCGTCCTTCCATTTACCGGCGCGCCCGTTTTCTCACGGCTCGCCACGCGGGCGAACGCACGGATTGTTCTCGCCGACTCCAGCGGCCAAGCGGTAGCGGCGGCAGCCGACTTACCGAACGGCGCCAGAATCGTCGTTTGGGGGCATGACAATTTATTTGACGACCTCGTTCTGGCGAAGCCTGAAGGCTCAGAAATCGCCAAACGAGTACTCGCCTGGGTCATGGACGATGGCTAATGATCCGGCGATTCCTCCTGAGCGTGGTTTTGCGCGCTGGCTCAAGGGCGACAGGTCGGTGCAAATCTTGCTTCGCTACGCCACCGTGGGCGCGGCCAGTGCGTCCGTTGAACTGCTATTGTTTCAAGGCTTATACAGCCTCGTTGGCGTGCCGTTAATGGCGGCCAACGTTATGGCGATTCTTGGCGTCGTTGCCTTCGGATTCATGGGGCAGAAGCGATTCACGTTTCGTAACCGGGGGCCTGCATTCGGTCAGGCGCGACGTTACCTGCTGCTGGTGGTGAGCAGTTTCGCGCTCAACAACGCCTTGGTGTACTTGTTCGCCGGAGTGTTAGCGTGGCCTGTTTTTATCGCCAAATTGCTGCAGCTTGGGTTGAGCTTTATGTTTAATTTCTCGGTATCGCGCTATTTCGTGTTCGGCCGCGTTGATAGCAGCGACTGAGAAACTAATGCATTTATCCACCAAAATTGTAATTGACCGTTGGCTTGGCGCGCTTGCACTAAAACTGGTTTTGGCATTGGCGGCACTGAGGCGCCGACGTCATGACTCGCTGCAGCCAAGTAGTATTGCAGTGATTAAATTGCTTGGGCTTGGCAGCATTGTTCAGGCGACACCCATGATTGCGGCACTCGCCGACCGCTATCCGCAGGCGCGCATCGTATTTGTGACCAAACGTGGTAACGCGCAACTTACCGAGCGTATTCCCGGCATCGCGGAAAGTCTAAGCGTTGATGACGCAAGCCTGAGCCGTTTGGTTCGATCGCTTTGGCAGGTGTTCAAGAAACTTCGAGCGCAAACGGATCTCTGCATCGTCAACCTTGAGGCGTATTCTAATCTCGGCGCGCTGATTGCCATCGGCAGCGGCGCACGGTGGAAAGCGGGTTTCTTTAGAAATCCAACTGACCTACAGCTAAGGTTGGCCTTCGATTGGCTGGTCTACTTCAATCCCGCCGCGCCCGTGTCCGAGGTTTATTTGCAAATGGGGCGGGCGTTGGGCACGCGATCTTTCTCGCCCGCCCTGGCTCGTCTGCTCGCGCGGCCGACTGATGCCGATGAAGCGAATAATGTGCTAGCGACATTCGGTTTGGACGCGCGTATTACACCTTTTATCGCGGTCAACCCGAATGCGTCGGAGCTCAGATTGGAACGCCGCTGGCCGGGCGAGCACTTTGCTCAGTTGATTGAGAAGTTGGTGCAAACCTATCCGGGTGTGCGCATAGTGATGATAGGCGTAGCCGATGAACGCGCCTATGTGGAAAGCGTCATTGGGCTTGTTGCGGCGCCGCAGCGATCACACATCGTCAATTTGGCCGGTTGCCTGAATCTCGGCGGGCTAATGAATCTGCTCGGGCGCGCTCGCCTGTTGGTGAGCAACGATAGTGGACCGATGCACATTGCCTATAGCATGGGCATTCCCGTACTCGCTCTCTTCGGCCCCGTGGCGCCGCAACACTATTCGCTAAACGGGCTAGGCGGCAAACATGTCGAGCTCTATCGCCGCACGTATTGCAGCCCCTGCGTTCATCATTTCGACGTTGCTCCCTGTCGTGGCGATAACGTCTGCCTTAAGAGTATTCCGTCCGATGAGGGTTTGGCGGCGGCTAATTGGCTGCTGACCGGGGAAGGATCACCGCCTCGTCCGGTGACCGACATCCGTTATTTGGATCACGGCAAGCCGATAGGGGTGGTGGGTGCTTTGTCCCATGAATCGCCGTGTCTCCACCCAGCGGCGTATACGCTCGTCGCACGAACGGATGTAACGATAAAATATTGTCCCCATTGTCACCTCGGCTACGCCGATCCGTTCCCCGACGACGCCACACTGGCCGCCATCTATGGTGCCCATTACTACGACTCATGGAACCTGCGCGATGGTGGCAAAGCGACGGGCGAAATGAAGCGGGCGACGTTTCGGCGCCGTATTGCGCAGTGCGGGCCGTGGCTCAAACCTGGCGCGCGCGTTCTGGATCTTGGGTGCGCGACGGGTTACTTTTTGGAGGAGGCGGTGTCGGCCGGGTTTGAACCCTTCGGCGTCGATATCGCCTCCGATGCGATTGCTCAGTGTGAAGCTCAGTTTGGCTCAGGCCGGTTCTTCTGCGGCGAATTTCAAGATGCGCAATTCGCAGCGAATCCTGCAGGCTTGTTCGACGCGATTTTCATGTCTGACTACATTGAGCACGTTAGACATCCGCAGGCCGTACTGGAGCTCGTGGCGCAGCGGCTCGTACCAGGCGGCATCGTGGTTGTGACGACACCGAATGTGGCATCGTTAACGCGATGCATCATGGGCGCCCGCTGGCCGCATTTCAAAGTCGAGCATCTCTGGTACTTCTCCCGCCAATCGCTCGAACATCTGCTGGCCGAAACAGGCCTGCAAACTATGGCGCACAGCGCGGCCACTAAGTCCCTGACTTTGTCTTACCTGGCGGCGCAGTTCCGTTATTACCCGCATCCGCATCTAACACCGCTGCTAAATGGCCTGACCCGTATCCTGCCTACCCCACTTGCTGACGCGCGGTTTCGGCTGCTTACGGGTGAAGTGACCGTGATCGCGAGGCGACCTGAACCGAGCCGCGGTTAGGTACGCTAGCAATGCCGTTGACTTAAGCCAAACAAAGCCAAATTTGAATAGGTTAAACGCGAAATAAATGTTAGAATAAAACAATGAAAAAAACACATTTATTCAGACACGAAGTTGATCAAAAGAGAAGATCTTTGTCGTCACGATATATTGATCAAGACGATAGGGTTATGGGATGCGCCAAACCGGGGGAAGGATTCCGAAAGCGCCGATCACACGTGATAAAAGCATTTAGACGTTGCGATAGAGTATTTGGCTAGGAACCAGGGCGCCCCTATATGCCGTTGTCTTGTTAATGAATTAACCGAGTTCACGTAAGTCACGCCGACCTTGATTGCCGCCCGCCTCATCGACGAACACGGCTCTTGGCCGCAGAAAAAATCAGTCCCTCGCGTCCCGTTCCTGTCCTACGAAGCTCAAAAAAGCGTCGAGTAACCTCCTTGGCCGACCATTTTCCGCGTTTCTTGGCGTTGGGTTTGCGGAGAATAGATGTGGACTCTTGGATAAAGGCGGTTTTTATTTCATACCCTCCAAGCCAAAATCGGCACAGTCGCTGCACGCGCAGGTCTACAGCGGCAATCTCCCATTTCTCAAGAGAACTATCAGATTATGCGCCACGATTTGCAGCGCAAGACCGTTCGCGTTTTAACGATAATCTCGGTACCGCTCGCCGCGTTTCTCGCCTTTTCGATCCAGCCGTTAATGGGCAAGCATCTATTGCCGGTCTACGGTGGAACTGTCGGAACGTGGCTAGGTACCATGCTGTTTTTTCAGGTCGCGCTTTTAGGTGGTTATGCCTGGGCCGCGTGGCTGGTGCACAGGTCCAAGCGCACCCAAGTTTACGCGACAGCGGCGCTCGGCATTCTGGCGACAATCATGTTCCGGCTACCTGCAATCGAAAGCGACGAGCCTGGTGGTTTGCTGCAAGTGTTATGGTCGCTCGCGGCGACGACCTTACCGGCTATGATTCTGTTATTCAGCGTGTCAACGCTAATGCATGCCTGGTCCCGCCAGCAGCAACAAGCGGTGCCGTATTATCTTTATGCAATATCCAACATCGGTAGCTTGGTCGCCTTGTTTTTGTATCCCTTTTACATCGAACCATGGATCGGCATTTCAAGTCAGTCGTTTATTTGGAGGGTGGCATTTTTCACTCTGACGTCCATGCTAATAGTTGCGGGTTGGATTCAAATTCGCGCAACAGACATTAATGACACAGTCGCACCAAAATTCGGCGCTGACGAACCCGTGCAATTTCAAGATGCCGCGATTTGGCTCGCGCTGAGCGCACTAACGTGCGTCGGAATGCTTGGTGCGACCCACCATGTCGCGGTCGAAATCGGCTCAAATCCGTTGGCGTGGATTGGACCCTTCGGCATTTACCTGTTGAGTTTTACGCTTGTTTTTTCGGGATTTTGGCGCACGTGGATGACGCGGCTGTGCCTCGTCATGTTAGGGGTGAGCTTAGTCGGTTTTATGTTGAGCAAGGGATTTACCTCCGCCACCGTTGAAGGCATTCGATTCTGGTGGCTGCTGGCCGTGACCGCATCGGGTTCACTGCTTGGCAATGCCTTGCTATACAGTCGACGACCGGCACAACACTACGAGAAATTCTATTTGATACTCGCCGTAGGCGGCGTCGTCGGTGGATTGTTATCAAGTGTCGTGATTCCCTTCGTATTCGCACGACCATTAGAGTTT
>JANOTC010000478.1:0-9837 GCA_031416175.1 Gammaproteobacteria bacterium | reverse complement strand
ATGGCCACGTGCATGGCGCAGGCGGACATCACCACTAATTTTCAATTTCGCTGCATGGCCCTCCGGGGCCTGCACTGAGCAACATCGCCCTTTCCGCGCCAAGAATATCTCCGTTATCTGGCTATTCGACCTCAAAGCAACGTTCACTAAAATCGTAACGTTGACCAGACGGTTTGACTAGCGTCAATAATCCGCCTCTTGTCAGGCGCCCTTAACATTCGACGTGTAGTGTCACCCCCCAGTTAAACGGTTCCCGTTGGCGTTCATGGTGAAGTTGCCAGTGCGGGCCTGATTTGAGGGAAGTATGAAGAAGAACGTTGAACATTTTGCAGCACAGCCATCCGATTCAGGCAAGCCTTTAGCGGCACTCGCATTGGCGATATTGGTCGCCTCCGGTTGCTCAGTCCAAGCGCCCGAAGATACAGCGCAAGCTGACGATGTGGAACTGGCATTCGCTTCTGAAGTTCAAGATGAGCAGCGCGCAGTAAGCCTCAACAGCATAGCCGCGTCAGCCAACTTCAACCCGTTAACCGGCCAACTTATCATTGCGGGGCAATTGCCGCGAGCCGCGAGCATTCGCGTTGAAGACGCCGCGACCAACACGCTGTTAGGCGTTGTACAGGCTGTTTCACCACTTGCAGCAACCGCCGACGACGACGATGACGATGACGATGACCGTCGCGTGGCGGCCGCTAGCGTCGCTACTTGGCAACTATTACTTAACCAAGCTCAATTGGGTGTGCTCAACGTATCAACCGTACCGTGCACGCTTCGCTTGGTGACTCCGCAGGGAACCATCTTGGTCCCAGTTCAAGCCGCACCGGGCCAAACACTTTCATGCGCCGCCAATGTGAACAGCCTATTGGCCACCCTTGACGTGACGCGCTCGAGCTGGAATGCACTAACACGCTCTCTGATTATTTCTGGCTCAGGCGCAATTCCGCGTCAAAACGTCACATTCTTGGACGCCCTCACTGGCCAAGTCATTGGTGTAGATGACGCTAATGCAGCAGGCATTTTTCGTCTGCGCCTTACCAACGTGGCGAATCCGCCCTGCAACGTCCACATAGTCACAGACACGCGCCAAGTATCCTCTACCATCGTTGGTGCGCCTTTAAGCTGCCTCACGGCAAACAATAATACGAACTTGTCGAACATTGCGCCGAATACCGTGATCACCGCTCCTTCAGCCCAAAGCGTAGTCAATATTGGCACTACGGTTCAATTTGATGTTGTTGGCGTAGACCCCGACAATAATATTCCGATGACGTATAAATGGGACTTCGACGGCGCCGCGCCAAATTCGACGTTGCGTAACCCGGCCCTAACATTCATACGCGCCGGTGTGTACAACGTAAAAGCGACCGTTACCGATGCGCTGGGACTGAGCGACGCAACGCCTGACGTGCGCACAATAATCGTAAAAGATCCCACACAAGTTATTACTCAAAATGAGCCGAATGGAACCATTCTCACGCCATCGGCTAATACAACGGTTACCGTAGGCCAGGCGGTCAACTTTACGGCAAGCGGACTGAGCCCTAATGTGGGCGCGTTAACCTATGTCTGGAACTTTGGTGGCGCCAGTGCCAATGTTGCCGTACAAAATCCAGGTGCCGTCATTTTTACCCGTACCGGCGTGTATAGCGTTTCAATGACCACCGTTGATGCATTAGGTTTGAGTGATCGCACACCGGATACCCGCATCATCAGTGTCATTGCTGATACGGGCACGGGCACTAATTTGGCGCCCAATGGCGAGATTACCCAACCCGCCTCGGATGGAATGAGCTTTGTAACCGGCACACCTGTGGTCTTTTCTGCCCACGGCACCGACCCAGACAGCACCCTGCCCGTCAGTTATTTATGGGACTTCGGCAGCGCCTCACCGGCGTCCAGCCAACCCGTTTCAACCGTTACGTTTAACGAGCCAGGCACTTACAAGATTTCACTCTACGCCGTCGACAGTCTCGGTGCCGTTGATCAAACACCGGCCATGCGCACAGTCATTATTACCGGCAAGGGCACCAATATTCCTAACGTTTTGGCGCCCGAATCGACGATAATTTCGCCCGCGCAAGATATGGCAATTAACATTGGTCAGTCCGTTAATTTTGTCGGTACAGGTTCAGAAACAGTGCCCGGCTCTACGCTAATTTATAACTGGGACTTTGATGGTGGCTCTATCAATACCAGCGTGCAGAATCCCGGCGCAGTGACCTTTAGCCGAGCCGGAACGTATCGCGTGCGCTTTGCAGCGCGAAATAGTTCGGGCCGTGTTGATTTGACACCGGCTGAACGCACGATAACCGTTACTGATCCGGCCCAAACTGTCGTCGCGCCGACTGGGCAAATCACAAGCCCTGCCAGTGATCAAACCCTCCAAGTCGGCCAGTCCCTCCAGTTCGCGGCAACAGCAACAGGTCAATCCAGCAGCACAACGTTTACCTACGAATGGGATTTCGGTGGGGCGGCACAAAACAACTTGATACAAAATCCTGGAACAATCACCTTCAACCAAGCGGGCCGTTATCGTGTAACCCTACGCGCCAAAGATGCACAAGGATTTGCCGATCCAACGCCAGAAGTGCGTCTAATTACCGTCAATGCGACACCGACGAGTAACCAAGCACCTGAATCTGTCATCACTTCACCGGCGATGGATCTAACCATTAACATGGGGGATAGCCTGAATTTGGTTGGACTCGGTTTAGACCCAGAAAATGCGCCAGTGAACTATCAATGGTCGGTCATTAACCAAAGCCCAGTTTCCGGTACCATTGGTGCAAGCCCTAGCATATTGGCACCCATCAAGGCGAACGCTGGCGTCGTCTCCTTCGCGAATGCAGGTACGTACAAAATCTCGTTGTTGGTCACGGACAATCTAGGCTTAGTCGACCCTGTGCCCGAAGTGCGCACAATCACAGTGCGTGACGTATCCGCCGCCAACACGCCGCCCAATAGTCAAATATTGACGCCAAGTGCGAGCGGTCCTGTGAACGTTACCGTCGGTCAGACACTGGTATTTACCGGTATGTCGAGTGAAGCAGGCCAACCGGCTGCAGCGACGCTTTATTGGGACTTCGACGGTGCCATTTCGGACATAATCCGCAACAGCAATAACGCGAGCACAGGAATCCTTTCGTTCAACCGCCCTGGCACTTACACAGTAGCATTGCGCGCAACAGATACTCTTGGGGCCAGCGATGCGACGCCCGATACTCGCATCTTAGTCGTCAAGCCGGTGGGCATACAAAGCGCTGTGGCACCAGAAGGTAATATTGTCGCACCAACAAGCGATATGCAAATCAGCTTGGGCCAATCACTCAACTTCAGTGCCACTGGGACTGACGCGGACAACAACGTGCCACTCAGTTACCACTGGAATTTTGATGGCGCCGCACCCGCCAGCAATGCACAAGATGCCGGTTCCGTTACCTTTACCAAGCCCGGCGTGTACAACGTTGCCATGACGGTAACCGATTCTACTGGGGTCAGCGATGTAACACCGGTTATGCGCAAAGTAACGGTATTGGGTGCTTCGCAAGCGCCTGGAAGCGGCCAGACAGGTGGCTCGACGACGGTGAACGCCCCAAGCGCGACTATCCTATCTCCAGCGACTAATCAGACGATTACAGCCGGTCAAACCTTGACCTTCCAAGCAACGGCAATAGACGCCTCGGGCAGCGCTGCACTCAGTTACTACTGGACCTTCGGTGGCTCGGGCATCCCGCAGACCAGCCAACAGAATCCAGGCGTACTCACATTCAGCGTACCGGGCGTCTACACGGTCACCTTAAACGTGAGCAATAGCCAAGGCGTGACCGATCCAACGCCGGAAACCCGCATCATCACTGTGTTAGCCGCTGGAACTCAGGGTGCCACCGGCGGTACGGCTCCGGATGGTTTGATCATGGTGCCTTTAACCAATCAGATCATCACGGCGGGCGACACTGTTCACTTCATGGGCCTGGTCATGACACCAACCGCAGGTCAGACCATGAAATATGTTTGGAACTTCATGGGCGGCGCGGCCAACGTGACGGAACTCAGCCCGGGTGACGTGGTATTCAACACACCCGGAACCTACCAAGTGAGCTTCACTGTCGTTGACGCCCAAGGTGTGTCGGACCTTACCCCTTCGATGCGCACGATAACCGTTAACTCTAAACCTTAATACGTCACTTTAATGTAGACAGTGCCCCACTCCGGTGGGGCACTTTTTTTCGTAGAAGATCTAATATTTGAGAAGAGAGCTGACGGTTGTCAGTGCAAGAATTAAGGGACGAACGGGACGGATAAATTTGAGCAATTTCCCTTCAATCCACCAGATCAATACCCAAACCCTCTAACAAACTAACAGCCTCCTGACGACTAAATTTCGCACGCGTCACTTTGTTATTGTTAATATCGATACGATAGTTCGTCGCGTCTTGAAAATTCGCACCTGTGAGATTGGTTTTGTTAAACACGCTATGGGCAAAGTCAGTCAGGGTAAAGTTGGCGTCAGTGAAATTGCCTTCTCTAAAATCGACGTCGTGTGCCTTACATTCTACAAGCACCATGCCTTTCATATTTAGACCAAAGAATGAGGAATCGTTTATGACGCATTTGTGCATTTTTATCGGCGAACCCAATGCTAGACTCGACCAATTGGCGCTGGTCCAATCAATCCCCACCAACTTGCATTGTTCGAATACCACATCGGAGAATCGGCAATTCGCAATTTTTGCGACGCCTAGATTGCAGTTAATGAATTGACATTCGATAAACTTGCATCGCTTAAAAACAGTTTCTCCAAAATCACACTTATTAAATGTACACGCTTCGAAAACCTTTTCGCTGAGATCTCTATTCGAAAACTTCAGGTCGTTGAAGTTTTGAGAGAAATACTCGTTTACACGCTCGCCAATCATTGCCATATGCCACCCACAGCAGTCAACAGGTAATGATTAAATAACATTTATTTCACATTAAAACCAAGTTTCCTCGCCTGATCAAGGTCGATTTTAGCCTTGTCTAACTGCCCCAGCCCTTCATACGACTTGCCGCGAATGAACAACAACGTTGCCAAATCGACCGGCTTTGCTTCAATTAATTTACTGCAATATGTCACAGCTTCTTGGTAGCGCTTACCCACATTCAGCAACGCGCATTGGTCTGACAGCAAAGACGCGTCACCCGGCGCCGCCGCTTGAGCGCGCCCGAGCATTTCCAAGCTCGCAGTGAAATTCCCTGCGATGCCTTGTAGCTGCGCGCCGAGGCGCAACATATCGACGTCGTTTGGCGCCCATTCCAGAACATGGCCAATGGCCGCCAAGGCTTCTCTATTTTTTCCGAGCGCGACCCTGGTTTCTACCAGCAAGGCATTTAAACCACGGTGCTTGGAACACACCTCTAACACCATCGGCAAATAGAATTCCGCCATTTCCAGCGGGCTCATTTCACCTTCGAAGCTCTCGACCGTGGCTTCTGTAACGCCATGGTGAACTAAGCGATCATATTTCGGAAAGTAGTCGTCACAGCCCATGCCCGAGTTCATATTAAACTCGGCACCCTCCTCCTCCGCGTGCGTAACAGCCGTTAGCAGGCACAATCCGGCACCCGTTAAGGCAGCCAGGAGTCGACACGTTTTCATTCTTCGCTTGCCTCAATCCGATCAACTCGTTGTAACCCGCGCGGCAACAACGCACCGCGACGCGCGCGTTCGCCTAAATAGTGTTTGATGTCATCCGGTTTGAGTGCGAAATGACGTTGGCCCGCGTATATTGTGAGCGTGGCAGTTGGTGATATCACAGCGAGTGAAATCACGGTCTCTTCGCGACTTTCTGCTTTGCCAGCAGGAATTCCAATAATCTTGACGCCTTTGCCCTTACCTAGGAGTGGCAGCTCACTGATGGCGAACACTAACAAATGTCCACTACTGGTGACGACGGCCAAGCGATCCTTTTCTACGCTTGCCACTTTCAGCGGCGCAAAAACGCGTGCGCCTTCAGAAACGGATAGCACTGTTTTTCCGGCTTTATTGCGCGTAACCATATCACTGTATTTCGTTACAAAGGCGTAACCCGCATCGGTGCTGAGCAGGAATAAGTCGTCATCCTGCCCACAAATGAGGCCACGAAATTCGGCGCCGCTTGGCGGATTTAATTGACCAATGAGGGGTTCACCGTGCCCCCGCGCCGAAGGCAGCGCGCTGCCTTGTATCGCGTAACTACGCCCGGTCGAATCTAAAAACACCGCGAGTTGATTGCTCTTACTCAATACACTGGCAAAATAGGCGTCGCCTGATCGATAAGCCAACGCTGCCGCGTCCACGTCGTGACCCTTCGCTGCGCGCACCCAACCCTTTTGCGACAACACAATGGTAATTGGCTCGGCAGGCGCGAGGGCGGCCGCGTCAAGTGCTTGTGCCGCTGCACGGGAAACGATGGGTGAGCGTCGATCATCACCATACTGTTTGCCAACCGCTTCTAATTCTGTTTTCACCAGTGTGCGCAATCGTTGCGCAGAACCCAAAATTTTCTGTAAGTGATCACGTTCTATCCCCAGTTCTTTTTGTTCCGTCTTAATCTTCATTTCCTCAAGCTTCGCCAAATGGCGCAACTTGAGTTCCAAGATCGCTTCCGCCTGAATATCACTGAGCTTGAAGCGCTTTATTAATACGGGCTTCGGCTCATCCTCGGTGCGGATAATGCGAATGACTTCGTCAATATTGAGATACGCGATGTGCAAACCATCAAGTATATGCAAACGCTCTAACACTTTGTCTAAGCGATATTGCAAACGACGCCGCACGGTTTCCGTACGGAAACTTAACCAATCGGTCAGAATTTCCAGTAAGCCGCGCACGGCCGGACGTCCATCTAAACCAATCATGTTCAGATTGACGCGGTAGCTCCGCTCTAAATCCGTGGTCGCAAACAAATGCGCCATCAATTCTTCCAAATCAATTCGATTGGAACGCGGTACGATCACCAGACGGATCGGACACTCATGGTCGGACTCGTCACGCAAGTCTTCCACCATGGGCAATTTTTTGCCGTTCATCTGTGCGGCAATTTGCTCAAGAATCTTGGCGCCTGAGGTGTGATACGGCAAAGCAGTGATAACCACTTCACCATTTTCAATTTCGTATTTCGCACGCATCCGAATGGCGCCGTTACCCGTGCGATACATTTCGATCAAATCACGGCGTGGCGTAATAATCTCCGCTTCCGTTGGATAGTCCGGACCCTGCACCAACTCGCACAGCCCTTCGATAGTCGTGTCGGGATTGTCGATAAGGTGAACGCAGGCGGCGACAATTTCACGAATATTGTGCGGCGGGATGTCCGTTGCCATCCCCACAGCAATACCCATTGATCCGTTGAGCAACACCATCGGCACGCGCGCCGGTAAGATTTTTGGCTCGTTTAACGTGGCGTCG
Organism: Gammaproteobacteria bacterium; assembly: GCA_031416175.1. GTDB lineage: Bacteria > Pseudomonadota > Gammaproteobacteria > S012-40 > S012-40 > JANOTC01. Next base: position 2,408 of record JANOTC010000478.1, on the reverse strand, counting down.
AAATTTGGCACCCAGTCGACGGTGCCTTGTTCAATTTCGCTTAGCAACAAATCTGCATATTTGGACAGGCGTGATTCGGTATAACGCATGGCTGCAAAGGATTTAGGATCATCTTCCGAACCCCAATTGCCCTGACCATCGACAAGTGGATAACGATACGAAAACGGCTGCGCCATGAGCACCATGGCTTCGTAACAGGCGGAATCACCGTGCGGATGAAACTTACCTAACACGTCACCCACAGTACGTGCTGACTTCTTGTATTTGGCAGTGGAACGCAGCCCAAGCTCCGACATCGCGTAAATAATACGGCGCTGCACGGGCTTCATGCCATCGCCCAAATGGGGCAATGCACGGTCGAGAATCACATACATGGAATAGTTGAGATATGACTTCTCGGTGAAGTCGAGCAAGGTGCGCTTTTCGGTCGCATCCCCACTGTAGATAATTGGATCGCTCATGCTACGTTATTTCCCTTCAATAATGGCTAGGACTAGACGTCGGCCAAATCGCCGTTCTTCTCTAGCCAGCCTTTGCGGTCGCCAGAGCGCTTTTTAGCAAGCAACATGTCTAACATGGCATTGGTCGCATCCGCATCTTCCACGGTCAACTGCACCAGGCGACGCGTATCGGGCGCCATCGTGGTTTCACGCAGTTGCAAGGGATTCATTTCACCCAACCCCTTAAAGCGTTGCACGTTTGGCTTGCCACGCACTTTTTCGGCGGCGAGGCGATCCAGCACACCTTGTTTTTCCGGTTCATCCAAGGCGTAATAAACTTGCTTACCAACATCAATCCGGTATAACGGTGGCATCGCGACATACACGTGCCCTGCCGCCACCATTGCATAAAAGTGCCGCACAAACAGCGCACACAAGAGTGTGGCGATATGGGCGCCGTCCGAATCGGCATCGGCCAAGATGCAAATTTTTCCATAACGCAGCCCCTTTAAGTCACTTGAGCCTGGCTCCACCCCAGCGGCAACCGCGATGTCGTGAACTTCTTGCGAAGCTAACACTTCTTGTGAGTCCACTTCCCAGGTGTTAAGAATTTTACCGCGCAAGGGCATGACCGCCTGAAACTCGCGATCACGCGCTTGTTTGGCAGAACCGCCGGCGGAATCACCTTCCACCAAGAACAATTCGCCACGACCTGTATCCTGCGTCACGCAATCCGCCAATTTGCCCGGCAATGCAGGGCCAGAAGTAATGCGTTTACGAATAACTTTCTTTTCCGCACGTAGACGTTTTTGCGCGTTACCAATGGCCAGTTCGGCAATTTTTTCGCCTACTTCCACGTGTTGGCCTAGCCACAAGCTGAGCGCATCTTTCACCACACCGGAAACAAACGCCGCGCATTCACGCGAGGTTAAGCGCTCCTTGGTTTGCCCCGAGAACTGCGGCTCTTCCATCTTGGTCGAGAGCACATAGCTGCAGCGCTCCCACACATCTTCCGGCGTTAACTTGACGCCGCGCGGCAAAAGATTGCGAAACTCGCAAAACTCACGAATCGCCTCCGTTAATCCCGTGCGCAAACCATTGACGTGCGTGCCACCTTGCGCGGTAGGAATTAAATTGACGTAACTTTCGCCGACGACACTGCCCTCTTCCGGCAACCAAATCACCGCCCAATCAACTTCTTCCTTACCGCCTTGTTTGCTGCCCACAAAAGGATCGTCCGGTAACGAAATGGCATCGCCGACAGCGTCGATCAAATACGATTTCAAACCACTTTCGTAAAACCACTCCACGCGCTCATTGGCGGCTTCGTCAAAAAAGCTGACACGCAGTCCAGGGCATAGTACGGCTTTAGCACGTAATACATGTTGTAAGCGCGGCGCCAAAAATTTAGGGCTATCGAAATAATGCGGATCGGGCCAAAAGCGCAGTGTTGTTCCCGTTGTATTTTTCGCAACCTTGCCGATAACCGTCAGTTCGCTGGTTTTTTTCCCGCTGGCAAAACCGATTCGATATTCCTGTGCATTGCGACGAATAGTGACGTCGACACGCTTTGACAACGCGTTCACAACAGAAACACCCACGCCGTGCAAACCGCCTGAAAACTGATAATTTTGCTTGGAAAACTTACCGCCCGCGTGTAGGCGCGTCATAATGACCTCTACGCCGCTCACTTTTTCACCGGGATGGATATCCACCGGCATGCCACGACCATCGTCGCGCACTTCTAACGATTGATCCGCGTACAAAATAACGTCGATGGTCTTCGCGTGACCCGCCAAGGCTTCGTCCACACTGTTGTCGATGACTTCCTGAGCAAGATGATTGGGGCGCGTGGTATCGGTATACATCCCCGGCCGCTTGAGTACCGGGTCCAGTCCCGTTAGAACTTCAATAACCGACGCCTTGTAAGAATTGCTCATATGATTAGCTTAATCACCCGCAGAAAGT
>JANOTC010000477.1:0-4767 GCA_031416175.1 Gammaproteobacteria bacterium | reverse complement strand
GACATTGCACTCGTAGCGCGCATCCGACCGAAATACGCACCCTCGTTATTGACGATACACTTATTCCGCGCGATTCGATTCTCGCGCCGGGTTGCGCTATCCGACACGATCATAGCGGCTTTACCTACCACGGAACTGACGCTCACCCTCTACGGAAAAGAGCAATTGCTTCGCCTGAAGAGTGCTGTCGTCATGGCGCGTTTTCTAAAAGGCGTTATCGTGCGGGCTGTGTGGTGTGAATTTTTTGACGAAGACAACAAGGCGTGGTCAGGTCTTGACGGGCGGATTGGTGGCGCAGTGGCTGCTTCACCGCAGAAGGCGGCGGGGTTTCAAGGCGTTTTAGGTAATATCGGCACCTGATTTGGGTAGGCTGAGAAACGCGTGCGGATGTCTAAAGTTGAGACCCCTTTAATAATATAAAGAGAATTATAAGCGTCTAAAGCAATGGCTCGAAATCGCCAATTTCTCGGGTAAAACGGCCCTGTCGGTCAAACAAGACTTTCGCGCCAAAATAATCGCAGCGAATCTAACCGCCTTTATGGTCATAGGCGCCCAAGAAAATATTGAGAAAAAGCCAACTTGACAACAATTCGTTTATAAACGACAATTAGCAATGTACGAAATTCGCCACTACCTTACCGCCGATCAGAAAGACGTTTATCTGGACTGGTTATGCAAGCAGCGTGACGTGACGGCCCGGATTGCAGTAGATCGGCGAGTGAACCGTGTCGAGCAGGGAAATTTCGGCGACCACAAGTTTTGCCGGGAAGGTGTGTGGGAATTGCGCATCGACGTGGGTGCCGGCTATCGGGTGTATTACGCAATCTTTGGCAAGAAAATCGTATTACTACTTTGCGGTGGCGACAAGCGATCACAAGAGGCAGACATTGACCGCGCTTGCGAATATTGGCGAGATTGGCAAAGGAGAACCGGCGATGAAAGATAGAGCACACGACGAGGCAATGGCCGAAATTTACCGAGAAGACCCCGCCTACGCACTTCAATTGCTGAACAGCATTCTGGAAGATGGCGATCAAGGCGAACTTTTGGTCGCCCTCAGGCAAATAGCAAAAGCATTCGGCGGAGTGCAAGCCGTAGCCGAACAGGCACATCTGAACCCGACCCAACTTTATCGCACCTTGTCGGCACAGGGGAATCCTGCCCTCAGCAGCTTTTCTGCCATACTAAAGGCGATGGGCATGCGCCTTGCCGTACAACCTATGCATCCTCCCACGACTCACGTTTGAAAAAGGGGCCGAGCTCGCCAAATGCCCGCACGAGCTGCCCCTGCCTTTGAACGACCAAGGCGTTGGCCAATCCTTGGACGGGCCTTAAACCGCTAGATCCAACAGCTGTTACGGCGAGCAACCTCACCTAACCGGTCCACCAAAGATCGCAATCTTCACACGCATCGGCAGATGATATCTAAAAATGATTGCACTTGCCGCCATGATATGCCATTATTGAACCAATGAACGCGAAGCAACGAAAGACTCTTGAAGCCATTTTCACATTGCCAGTCAATGGAAATTTGGAATGGCGGAAAGTGGAGTCTCTGTTGCTTGCGCTTGGCGCGGAAATCGTCGAGGGCTCTGGCTCGCGGGTTACGTTCTTTCTTAACGGGAGACGGGCCGATTTTCATCGTCCTCATCCTGGCAATGAAGCGCTGCGGTACCGAATAAAGGCCACCCGAGAATTCCTTGAGCAAGCTGGAGTGAAACTATGAGTGTCATGATGCATAAAGGCTATGCTGCTCGCATTGAGTTTGACGCCGACGATCATGTTTTTGTCGGGCGCCTAACCGGGATAACCGATATTGTGACGTTTCATGGTGTTACCGTTGAAGAGCTGGAAACGGCGTTCAAAGAGGCGGTCGACCACTACCTGGCAGTCAGCGAGAAAACGGGGATCCCGCCGCAAAAACCCTATTCCGGCAAATTAATGCTCCGCGTACCTCCAGAGGTTCATGCGCATGCCGCCATGATGGCGGAGGCTCGCGGCAAGAGCCTGAACCAGTGGGCCGCTGAAGTGTTAGCCAACGCTCATTGATCGCGCTAATCAGCGACACATAGATTGCACGGAAACCCGGACGACAAAGCCACAAGCCAAATACCCTCCCAGCTGGCTCCCGCCCCGAGCAAAGCGGTAAGGCCGCTGCGCCATGAGAAACGCCCGCATCGTACCCACCGATGCAGCCTGGGCTGAGTGAACAGCAGCAACAATTTCGATGGCCTGATGATCAAGATAAATGATGGCAAGCGCGCGCTTCGTCAGGCCGCTCACTTCGAACGCCGAGGAAAATTGCGTTTAATCAGCGCCCGGCGTGCCACGAAACACGAACGGAGCATCTATGAAGAAACCCGACGACATGCGCCAGCTGATTACGCGCACTATAATTGCCAAGGTGTAAGTCAATTCCTTGGACGGACCCATAACTCGCTAGATCAAGCAGTTGTTACTGCAATCAACCAGGCCCTTTTTCCGTGTTGGTCGGGATATGACTATTGCAACTCCGGCAGTAGGCGTGCGCCGTGAAAAACGGCAATGACATCGAGACGATCAGCTCTCAGTCGGTAGATTAATCGGTACGGGAACACAATTAACTCGCGCAATGTCGCGTCATGGTACTCGGGCACAACACGCCCGGAGTGTGGATGCGCGCCCAATTGTTCAGAATGCCGCGTAATCTTGTCGACTACACGTTGTGCGTAGAGTGGTGCGTCGGCGGCGATGTAGCGGTAGATGGCATCTAAATGGGATTGCGCTTCCTCGGTCCAGGCAACCTTCATTCAGACAAACCATATTTGGCGCGCACCTCCGTGACACCTTTCACCCGATCACCGTCGCTATCCGCGAGCCCCCTTTCAATCGCCTGACGTTCATAGATGCTCTGCATCAGATCGTCCCAGGTTGCCTCCTCGGGCAGTGTGTCGATTAATTTGTGGGCAGATTGCTTTAGATTGGCGCTGGACATAGGTACACTCCTCAAGGTCATTCCTAGCAGCGAGTATATCAATAATTGAGATGATGTCGCGCATTGTTCTTGCCGTTATTCATAGGGAACGCCGAGGAAAACCACGTTTAATCAGCGCCCAGCGTGCCACGAAACACGAAACACGAACGGAGCATCCATGAAGAAACCTGACGGCATGCGCCCTGAATATCGACGAGAAGATCTTGGAAAGGTTTACGCGGCAAACAACCCGCACAACCAAGCCACGAGCCAAAGCCCGCGCCAGCTGATGACGCGCACTTAAACTACCAAGAGGTAGATCAATTCCTTGGACCTTCAACCGGCTAGACTAGGCAGTTGTTACTGCAAACAACCAGGCCCGTTTTCCGTGTACGTCCTGATATGACTACTATTAACGGGGTCTGACCGCCCTTAATAGGCTACGCTTGCAGTTACCGCGCAGGATCTTGAATGGCACACGCGTCCGGGGTTCCCAAGGCTCCACCGTTGGCCGCCACAGCTTTTTGAAATAAGACTTCAACGCTATCGCTCGCCGTGCCGCTACCCGAAAAAACATACTCCTCGCTATAGCTGCAGTATTGAAGATAGGTAACATACGTCCCTTCGATAGGCTTTTTATACGGTATTCCAACAAAAACGAATCTATTTCCGTCTTTCGTAATAACTGAGGCAACGCGGGCATGATCAAAAGCCAACCGTTCATCATAGTCTTTGGGATATTTCTGATACCTCAATGACAAGCGCATGTGCGCCAACGTGTACTGTACAACTGTCTCTACGGGAACATCAAAAAACAATTTCACTTCGTGCGCATCCCTTTCGCGAGCAGACGTGACGCCAGAAATGATGAGTAACAAACATGCAATTAGAATCTTCACGGCATCACCCCAATAAACGGTCCAACGTACGGCACTTTGCTCATCTGAACATGCAAATGGATGGGATAACTGCCCCCCAGATTGCCGATGACGCCCACTCGCATCCCGGGAATTATTTGCATGCCCTCAACGACAAGCGCTTCGCTCATATGACCATAGGTCTCAACATATCCCTTTCCAGTCCGAATTTCGACAGTGTTTGGACCTAAGCCATTCCTCGAACCTACAAATGAAACCGCTCCGTACACGCTTGCCAAGGGATAGGCATTCGTGACTTTCATTCCTGTTAAAGGGTCTCGTGGAGTAACGTCTGTTCCAACATGATACCCACTTGTTCGTCGCCCAAAGAAATAGATGGCGTCGTAGCGGTGGTGAGTGCGCCTTTGGTGATGGTGCTGGCAGTGATGTTGCCGGTTTTTGGATATACTTATCCACCACTGTTGAGTCAAAAAATAGCAACCGGTCCTCGATCAATATTCAGTCGGCGCAAACACACGCCTACCAAATCAACTTCGCCCAAACGCTTTCGAAAATGAAGCACACGGTCGTGGCGCTCATTCGCTTTCCCTTTAGCGCTGTGAAAGATGTGATCGAGAAAACTGTCGATTACATTTCTCTTAGCATGGAATCCATTCGAAAAAGAAGGCAATTTCAAAGAAGGTTGAGCAGCGTGGCCGTGAAAGACTTCCATTCGAGTTATAAACGGGCTTTGTAATCAATATGATAGAATTTAACTATCTGACATTGGATCTCGAAGGTGGCCCGGGTTTTACCCTGATCTTTCCCCACAAATTCCCTGCTGGACACCGCCAAGAAAACCCGCTACGCTCTCCCCATGTGGAATTCCAGCGGACAAATATTCACCCAAGCGATCGTCGAACGCATTCACGCGCGAATGGACGAACAGCCTGACCT
>JANOTC010000476.1:0-8195 GCA_031416175.1 Gammaproteobacteria bacterium | reverse complement strand
CAATGGCGGGAACGCTTGTGTGATCTATCCTGGTATATGCGCGGTCTCAACGAGCACTTAGCTCGCCGCGCGAATGCCGAAGACGGCTGCAAAGGCCGTTTCTGGACCGCTCCTGCGCATCCATGCGCCCGCGGCATTCGGTCATCCGTGGCCATTGAGGGGCGTTATAAAAGCCAGGCCTTGTTAGACGATGCGGCCGTGCTCACCTGTATGAGTTATGTCGATCTCAATCCCCTCCGGGCGAATATGGCCGAGACGCCGGAAGACTCTGATTTTACGAGCATTCAAGCTCGGCAATTGCTCCTGCATTGCTCTACCTTCGGCATCCATGCCGTCGAACGCATTCGTCGTTTGCAACCACAGCCAGTTTCGGTTCCCCAAGAATCGGAAGAGTGCGTTTCCGCAGAGGCCGCCAGCGTGCAGCCACCCTTGATGCCCTTAGTCAAAGCCAGTCAAGACGATCACGTGCATGTGTTGGGTTACACCGAGCGCGACTACTTGGAATTGGTCGGCTGGGCCGGTCGCGCCGTTCGCGCCGACAAACGCGGCGCTATGCCCAGTCATATTCCGCCAATCCTAAGCCGGCTCGGCCTGGATCCCGGCCGCTATCTCCATCACATGGGCGGCAAATCCAAGTTGACGCAGCACATAACGGCGATCGGCCCGCTCGATCGCCTCCAAGCGCTGGCCAAGTAGTGGGGCAGTCGTTTTTGAAGGGAAATGGGCTGGCGCGGCAGTTGTATTGCGCATGGGTGTGAGGATCAGATAGATCCTTTTTTGCGCCAACTGCCTGCATTGCGGATTCCATGGGCGCTGCAGGCGGTTGGCGGGTTTCTTTTTTAGCGATGTCCTTTTGGTATTTAAACTCTTTTGATATGGTTTGAATGGTGGCGACTGTTCGCGGCTGCGCGAAACCGTTGGGGCGTAACGTTTGACCGTAAAGCGTCTTAGCGTTAAGATGCCTTGTCGCTAGGCTTTTGCCAGAAAGGGGTATGTTATTTTATGAGCGAGCCTTCGAAGCGTTCGACCGTCTATTTCGAGCCGGAAATACATAACGCCCTGCGTGTTAAGGCGGCTCATACCCACCGTTCCGTGTCCGAAATTGTGAACGCGGCTGTCCGTAGGGATTTGCTTGAAGATCATGGCGATTTGGCCGCTTTCGACGAGCGAAGTAAGGAGCGTGAAATTTCTTATGAGGCCCTGCTAAACGATTTAAAGGCGCATGGGAAAATATAGGCTCGCATTCAAGAACTCCGTCGCCAAAGATCTTCGTTCCATCCCGAATGTAGATATTCAGCGCATTCTCGAACGGTTTGACGAGTTGGCGAGTAACCCGAGGCCGTTGGGCAGCGAAAAGCTGTCCGGGCAAGAGCGTTACAGGGTCCGCCAGGGTGACTACCGGATTATTTACGAAATTGATGATGACGTTTTGGTAGTGGTCGTTGTGAAAGTAGGGCATCGCCGCGAAGGGCGTTATAAAAGCCAAGCGTAGGCTGTCATTGCCTCAAAGCGCTTCGGCACAGAATGTGGCTGGGGTAACGATGCGCGCGCGACCAGCGCTGTTTAGTTGCAACAATCCGGCGCGGCGGTCCCCTGTCACAAGGTAGTCCGCTTCGCCTGCCAAGGCCATCGTAAACAGAAAAACATCATTCGGGTCTTTCACCTCGACACCTTCCGGCAGATTCGGCAGATGAACCAGCACAATGGCACGTTGCATGTTGTTCACCATCGCGCCGGCTCGGTGAGCTGGGAGAATGGCTTTAAGTTTCGGATAGCGGCTAACGCGCCTAAGTTCGTCGAGTTGTGCGGTCGAGGTCACTAGCTCGAACTGGGACGCGCGCCAGGCGTTGTAGAGGATGTCGGGTGCGCCGTGCGGCGAAATCAGTGCGCTGAGCAGGACATTCGTGTCCAGAACGACCCGCATCAGTGTTCACGCGCCCATTGCACCGCCTCATCGATAAGGTCAGTTAGCTCGGTCTCGCTCATGCCTGCGGCGGCCGCCTTGGCCTGTTCGGCCGCTCGCTCTAGGATGTACGAACGAACGGCCTCCTCGATGAAGCGCGACAGGTCGCCTTTGCGACCGCCTCCCTGCGCGGCGATGAACATACGCACGGATTGATCAGTGTCGGGTGACACGGCGATGTTCCAGCGAACTGTATTCATGATTACTCCGGTGTTTGGGTGTATCGGTGTTTATACGCCTGATTGAGTTACAATGCAAGACGGTTTGACAGTACGATGTTTCTTTACTTATTGATTCGAATTCACGTGCAACGCTTTCGGGCAAGCGGTGATATACCACGGCGAGCTGAAAACGGCTGTCGTCACCTTCGCGGCGCCAGCACGAAGCAGTTCAGTAAGGATGGCGCCGGAGGTAATGTCGCCGCTGTAGCGTTTTACCCGCGCGGCGAAGCTGGCCGTTTCGCCCTGCAGCGGCAAATCTAAAGATTTCCCGTCTGGGGTTAGGAAGCTCGCATCTCGCAGCTAACCGTTGATCACCATAATATGTAGGCTGGTTGATGCGCACCGCAATATTCGTGAACCCTGGTTGGCGGAATGTGATCCATGGAATACAATCCGTGCATGATAGAAATCATCGAAAGCGAAACATTCCGGCGCTGGCGCCGTAACCTGAATCGCGATGCCGCGCTGCGCATTAATGCCCGCTTTGGGCGCGTCGCGCTGGGCAATTTTGGCGATGTCAAACCAGTCCGCGAGGGCCTTTCCGAGTTCAGAATCGATTATGGCCCCGGTTATTAGGGTGTACTTTATGCGGCATGGGCCGATGGTGATTGTGCTCCTGGCTGGTGGAGACAAGCGCACGCAGGATGCCGACATCAATCGCGCAATAGTCATCGCGAAAGAATGGAAGGAGTGAGTCATGGCTGAGAAATTTTCTAAATGGGATCCGGCGGAAGACCTGCAAACGGATGAGGATGTAGCGATCTACCTTAATGCCTGCGTCGAAGAGGACCCTGGCGACGGCAGCCTAATTCGTGCCGCGCTGGGCGACATTGCCCGCGCCAAGGGCATGAGCCAGCTAGCGCGTGATACTGGACTTGCTCGCGAGGGTTTGTACCGGGCGCTATCCGCCGATGGCAACCCGGAGTTCACCACGATCATGAAGGTTATGCGCGCACTGGGTGTGCGGCTACGCGCGGAGAGCGTTTCGTCTAGGGCAGCTGGACATACCTAATCTTAATTATTCTGTTTACGTTCCGGACTTGCCTAGTTGTGTGGCTATGGGCGCGAGTTTAGAAGAGGCGGAGGCCTTTATCCGTGAAGCCATCGATTTTCATCTCGACGGGTTTCGACAGGATGGGATGCTAATTCCTCTGCCATTGAGTCCATGTCGTCGGAGGAAGTAGCGGAGGAGATTCGGGTTATGCGTGCGGAGCGACGCGCCAAGGCTTCCAGTTGATGCGGCTGGTGTTAGATACCAATGTGGTTGCTTCGGCTATGCTGTGGGGTGGTCGTCCCTTGCTGCTGTTACAAGCGCGGCCGGAAAACGGGTAGAGCTCTACACCAGTATTCCAATGCTCGCGGAGCTGATTGATATCCTGAATCGACGCAAGTTCGAGAAGAAGATTGCGGCTTCCCTGTTGTCGCTTGATCAGTTGGTGGATCGTTATGCGGAGCTAGCGCAGATCGTGCGCCCAAAAGCGACTGCGCGCATAGCGCCAGACCCGGACGACAACGTGGTGATCGGCACGGCACTTGCCGCCACGGCCTATGCCGTGATGAGTCACAGCCAGTCAAGATGATCACGTGCACAGATTGGGCTACACCGAGCGCGACTACTTGGAATTAGTCGATTGGGCCGGTCGCGCCATTCGCGCCGACAAACGCGGCGCCATTCCTAGTCATATTCCGCCGATTCTAACCCGGCTTGGCCTGGATCCCGGCCGCTATCTCCACCATATGGGCGGCAAATCCAAGGTGAGCTAACGGCACCATAGCTTACATTCACCCCACGCCCCATGATAATCGAGCAGGCTACTTATTGAGATCATCTCTAAAATTGCGACTATTGCATTAATATCCCGCACACCGCCATTGACATTTAGCACAAAAGAGGACAGAATTTATTGGGTTTTTCGGTAAATAAGGACCTGAAATGCAAGTGTCAATGCACGAATTTAAGTCACATCTAGCCCAATACATCAGCCAAGCCCAATCCGGCGAACTCATTGAGCTGACTTCGCATCGCAAGGTAGTCGCGCGCCTTGTCGGGGTAGCACGGTCCGACGAGTCGGGAGTTTCCCGTCTGTTGGCAGCCGGCGCAGCTTCCTGGCAAGGAGGCAAGCCGGCCGGGGCAGCGCTCAGCCTGCGAGAGCACGGCAAGTCCGTTTCCGCCATGGTCATAGAAGATCGCGGATGATCTTGTTTTGCGATACCTCAGCGCTGCTAAAACTCTACATTGTCGAAACAGGGAGTGACGCGCTCAGGGCTAAAATGATCGAAGCGGAGGCTGTCGCAGTGTGCCGCATTGCATGGGCAGAGGCGTATGCTGCCTTATCCAGGCGCGCTCGCGAAGTGACTGAAGACGCCGAGACCATCGGACACGCCAAAGCCGCTCTCGCTGCGGATTGGCCACACTACGTGATACTGGAAATTGACCAGTCACTGGTCGAAAGGGCGGGCGAATATGCTGATACTTTCGCGTTGCGCGGCTATGACAGCATTCAGCTTGCCGCGGCTTTCGAAACAGGTCGCATTTCGCAATCGCCCATAGTCTTTGCGTGTTTCGATTCAAGGCTGAACAAGGCCGCCAAACTGCTGGGGATGTCGTGCCTGTGACGTTCCGCCCTCAGTCACTACCAATACAAATGAATCCCAACCGTGGTCATGCTAGAGGAATGGCCGTTGGTTGTGCCCTTATCCAACGATTCGTCGTTACCCATATTATAGGCAAAAGACGCTTTCCAGCTCTCCGCGAATTGACAATTTACGCCCGCCTCAAGGGCGTTATATTTTCCATATTTGTCGCCAGTCACGTAGCCGATAGGGCCGAATCCGAGCGTCTGAAGGCAAGCCTGTGAAGACAAGGATAAGGACAGCCATAACTATTTGACCCAGCCCGCTCGTTCCGCTATTTTTCCCTTGTGTGCGGCGCGCCTGGTTGTGGCGCGAACGGTTGTGTGATTTATCCTGGCATATGCGCGGCCTCAACAAGTACTTGGCTCGCCGCGCGAATGCCGAAGACGGCTGCAAAGGCTGTTTCTGGACCGTCGAACGTATTCGTCGTCTGCAGCCACAGTCCGTTTCGGCTCCCCAAGAAGCGGAAGGACGCGTTCCCGTCGGGGCCGCCAACGTGCAGCCACCCTTGATGCCCTTAGTCAAAGCCAGTCAAGACGATCACGTGCACGTGTTGGGTTACACCGAGCGTGACTACCTGGAATTAGTCGACTGGGCCGGTCGCGCCATTCGCGCCGACAAACGGCATCCATGCCGTCGATCGTCTTCAAGCCCTGGCCAAGTAGTGGGGCAATCGTTTTTGAAAGGAAATGGGTTGGCGCGGCAGTTGTATTGTGCTGGCCATTAAATAACGAGCAATATTTCGTTTTGACACGTTTTGACACGTTTTTAGGCGGTCGCCTCATGGCGGCAAGTCAGTCTATTCACAGATAAGAAATTGTGGAATACTTCACTCCAACACTGGGAATACACGGAGGCGACCATGAGCTATCGCGACAGAATTAGCATCGAACCCGGAAAGCGAGGTGGCAAGCCATGCATTCGGGGTCTTCGGATAACCGTTTACGACGTGCTGGACCAGTTGGCTGCTGGTATGACACCCCAGGAAATAGTCGATGACTTCCCGGAGCTTGAGCTAGGAGACGTGCAAGCGTGCCTGGCATTTGCCGCAGATCGAGAACGACACATTGGGCAGCTACACGCTGTATGAAATTGTTGTTGGACGAAAATCTTTCTCGCCGCGTCATACCGTTCTTGCTCAATTCATACCCAGAAAGCACTCAAGTTACGTTGATTGGACTTCTTCTTGATCACCGCGATTTGATTGAGAAGATCTTGAGGCAAGATGGCATCGCCTGCGTTGAGATTTTCTGATTGCGCTGGACTAGGCGCGGGTGCTTCCCAGGCTAGAGCCTTAAACCAGACTACTTAACCCCAGAAAACCTGATATCCAGGCGAATCTGCCGCTGTGTGCGGCGCGCCTGGTTGTGGGTGTTCTTTTCAAAGTGCCATTGTTGGTTGAGCGATATTTGGATGGCTTAACGAGCGAAGCGGAAAACCTTGTCGCGCAAAAGATCCTGGGTCAATGGCGCGAACGCTTGTGTGATCTATCCTGGTATATGCGCGGTCTCAACGAATACTTGGCCCGCCGCGCGAATGCCGAAGATGGCTGCAAAGGCCGTTTCTGGACCGCTCCAGAGCATCCTTGCGCCCGCGGCATTCGGTCATCCGTGGCCATCGAGGGGCGTTACAAAAGCCAGGCTCTGTTAGACGATGCCGCCGTGCTCACGTGTATGAGTTATGTCGATCTTAATCCCATCCGGGCGAATATGGCCGAGACGCCGGAAGACTCTGATTTTACGAGCATCCAACAACGTATTAGTGACCTGAAGCCACGGCCAGTTTCTGCTCCCCAAGAAGCAGAAGGACTCGTTTCCGCAGAGGTAGCCCGCGTGCACCCACCCTTGATGCCCTTAGTCAAAGCCAGTCAAGACGATCACGTGCACGTGTTGGGTTACACGGAACGCGACTACTTGGAGTTGGTCGACTGGGCCGGTCGAGCCATTCGCTCTGACAAGCGTGGCGCCATTCCCAGCCATATTCAGCTCATTCTGAATCGGCTCGGCCTCGATCCAGGCCGCTATCTCCATCATATGAGTGGTAAATCCAAGTTGACGCAGCATATAACCGCCATTGGTCCGCTCGATCGCCTTCAAGCCCTGGCCAAGTAGTGGGGCAATCGTTTTTGAAAGGTAATGGACTGGCGCGGCAGTTGTACTGCGGACGTGTATGACGAGTTCGAGGCGGTTCAAATGCCGAGCACGGTGGGACTGAATCGTCCTGATTCTTGGGTGGGTCTAGCGGTTTGAAACTGACGTTTTTGTTTGCAACCTGATTTTCGTCGACTAGCATGGCTAGAAATGTTGAAGTGCGAATGAGGGGATCGAGTTGCCTGTTATCGCCTATTTTTCGGCATTTACATACGGATGTACCATAATCCGCCCCATATACACGTCGAATATCAGGGGCACGCTCGAAAAAATACCGGGGGCTGACAATGATTAAGATTGTGAAAGCTGAATTTGTGGCGGACTACGCCATCGATCTGTATTTCTCGAATGGGAAAAAAGGTCACTGTGATTTCATGGAATTTGTGTCGCGTCCTGGCGAATTGGCGAAGCCGCTGAAAGACGTCGATTATTTTAAAAAGTTCTTCTTGGAGCTTGGCGCAATTTGTTGGAAAAACGGATTGGAACTGAGCGCGTCTTTGCTTTACAAAAAGCTTGACCAAGCGCATGCGCTCAAGGATGCAGAGCGGGCGGCGTAGCTTGGCGTGCATCACGGGGCTCGCGCCCGCAAAGTACCGTCGGCACTGAACGACCTCGTACTACCGCTGTATAGGTCGCTGTCTGCGGCGCACGAAGATCGACCTTCGGGGCGAAATTGCGAAAGAAATGGGCTGGCGCGGCAGTTGTATTGTGCTGGGATGTGACGCCAAGAGCGGTGAGATCGAGATCGGGTGCTTCATGCTATTTTGGTTATGATATTTATTTCTGATATCATGGCTTGATGAACAGCGGACACCGTAAGACATTATTAGCCATATTCTCGACGCCCGTCCCCTCGGCTTTGGAGTGGCGGCGAATAGAGTCGCTCTTGATCGCGCTCGGTGCGCAAGTCATTGAGGGTGCTGGTTCGCGTGTGCGCTTTGAGCTAAATGGAGTCGTGGCCTCGTTCCATCGGCCTCATCCTCAGAAGGAAGCAAAGCAGTATCAGGTCCGTGACGCGAAGGCGTTTTTGACGCAAGCAGGTGTAGAGCCATGAATATTATGACCTTTAAGGGTTTTTCCGCGCGAGTAGAGTATAGCGACGACGATGACTGTTTTGTGGGGCATATTGCCGGCATCCAAGACATAGTTGGATTTCACGGTGATTCTGTTAAAGAATTAAAGGCTGCATTCAAAGAAGCCGTTGATGATTATTTGGCAACATGCAAA
>JANOTC010000475.1:0-2395 GCA_031416175.1 Gammaproteobacteria bacterium | reverse complement strand
TGCTTTTGCCATGTTAATTACCCCTGCGACTTAGTTTACGCCTTTGACAATTGACTCACTTCGAAACAAACTCATGCCGCTCTAGAAGCGCGACGCGTGCACTATACCATCCCCCCAATCCGCCATAGACTACACTTAGACTTTAAAAGATTTCGCCGTTGCGTTTTGAATTTATGGAACCAAATTGGACGCGGTTCCGTATTAAGTCGTAGTAGCACTGCTAATCGATACTGTTTGAAAAATAATTAAATCGTTACTTAGGTAACGAAATATGGGGAAGGGAAGCGTATGTATGCAAATTTTCGGCATTTATTTCTATTCTTGATGGCGGCGGTTTTGGTACTAGGGTGTGACGTTGCTGCGCCGGACAAACAGAAAACCAAAATTTCCAGTCGCGGTGTCAGTCAGCCAACACAGACGAATGCGTGGAGCGCGCCCGCGTTACTGGGGGAATGGCGTTCGCAGGCTGACAATTCTCCTACTGAACTTGGCATTGTGCCCAATCCGGGTGGCGGTTTTGTCGCAAGCTGGAGTCAGTTGTATAAGCAAGCAGTCTTTGCACAACATGACGCAGCAAACGGGCCTTGGGTGGCAACAGGACCGGACTTGACGGGATTCAAGACAGCCTTCCCGCCCCGACTCTACACAAATACAAAGTCTTCCGTGATTTACGCAACGTGGTATAGCCCCGATCACGGCGTTGGTTCCACGTATTTGAGCCGATATACACCCATTGGCGGCTGGAGTGCACCCCGTTCGGTGGCCGATACGGTGGAGTTAGACAACCTATTGGTGGCCGACAGTGGCGAAGGCGTTTTGTATTGGAAGAGTTACGCTGAGAACGGTACCGTTGAGCTTAATGTGCGTCGCGTCGACGCGCAGGGAAATCTAGCACTACTCGATACGTTAATTTCTGGTGAACCTGGCAAGCAGACTGCCAGTCTCGACAGAATTACCGGCGTCATAACACCGTCAGGGGATGTCGAGTTTTATTGGCTTGACGATACCTCCTTGGCTGCGCCAGGTTCTTCGAATGCGATGTCGCCGCCCCTATGGAGTGCCACACTGTATAAAACTCCGGTTCAACTCAGACGTTGGTCGGAGCCGAATATGATATTAGCTGGAATCCCGGCGCCTCCTAATCTGTATATTCGCGGAATGCGCATTTTTGCAGACCAACAAGGCAATCGACTAATCGTTTCGAATTGGGTCACTAATGGTAGCATTGGAAAAATCTTCATGGCGCAGAGAACCGCGGGCGTTTGGAGTGCGGCCGTATCGGATGCGCAAGCGCCAGCCATAGATACCTATATGAATACCGTGGCCATTGGCCCTCAGGGAATTGTTGTAGCGGCGTGGATTGACGCAGTCTGGAGTCAACCTACACCAACGAGTCAATCTTTTGAAATGCACGTCTTTGTGGCGCAATTTGACTCGCATTCACCGCAAAATGGTTGGTCCGCACCGGTTCAGATCAATAATTCTATTCCCAGCAATCCAAACTCCGTTTCCGGTGGCTCTAACTACGAGCCCAAAGTGGCCATTGCGGAAGACGGGCAAATTGTAGTCGTGTGGCGAGGCATGGGTGAGCCTACCCTCAATCTTTACGCCAACCATTATCGCCCAGGAAGTGGCTGGCAAGGCGACGAATTGGCTGTAGCGTCATCGACGAAGAGCGACGGGCTTCAAGATTACAAAGTCGCGGTGTCTAATACGGGTGATGCAACCGTGGTGTGGGAGGAAAGCCAATTTGGCGTGGGTGGTTATGTCACCTATCAAGTTAAAGCCGTCGATCATGTCGGTGCCGGAAACGGTGTCGTCAACGTCAAGTCGGTCCCGTCCGACACGAAAAAACTTGGCGTCAATAGCGGCAAGAAAATCGGCCCTCCGATAAGTTTACGCAATCCAACATTGCAACGCGTCCTCGCACAGTCGGGCGTGAAACGCGCATTCGCAATCAAGCGCCAACTACCTGTGCGCGCCTCAAGTGCGTGGGATCCTCCGCAACTATTGGACACGATCACCACCACGTCGAATCAGGGGCAGTATGTCGACGGGTTGAAAATCACCGCGAATGATCAAGGTACTGCTCTAGTTAGCATACTGTTGGATCCCCCCGCTACGAAGAACGTCCTTTATTCAGGCAATGTGTTAGTTGGTGGATGGAAAAAAGAGGCACCTCCCATCGCAAGCTCACCCACAGTCGCATACTTAAATGACATGGCGGTTGATCCCAACACCGGTAACTTTCACTTAAGTTGGTCAACTTACTGTCCAGATTTTACGTGCACTGACGTGTATGTCTCACAGCGGCACAGTGACGGTCGTTGGGATTCGGCCACCTCGCTTGGAAAAGGCAGAGGTAGTGGGTTGAATTTAATTGCTAACACGAAAC
>JANOTC010000474.1:0-5996 GCA_031416175.1 Gammaproteobacteria bacterium | reverse complement strand
CGCTCATTGAATCGCATAAAATGGGTGGCGATTGTCTAAATTATGGTTGTGTGCCCAGCAAGGCGCTGATCAAAAGTGCTAAAATTGCGCACCAAATGCGTCACGCTAACCATTACGGACTCACGCCCGCTGTTCCAAGTTTCAGTTTTCGGGCGGTGATGGCGCGCGTCACTGATGTAATTCGGGCGGTAGAGCCACACGACAGTGTTGAGCGCTATACCAAGCTTGGCGTGGAAGTGATGCAGGGTTACGCAAAAATTGTTAATCCGTGGACGGTTGAAATTAAGCACGCGGATGGACGCATTGAAACGCTCACCACGCGAAGTATTGTGATCGCCACAGGTGCGCAACCGATCGTGCCGACTCTTCCCGGCCTTGATGCGGTGGGTTATTTGACCAGTGACACGCTGTGGGACGCCTTCGCGAAACTCGATCACGTACCGCCGCGTTTGGTGGTGTTAGGGGGCGGGCCGATAGGGTGTGAATTGGCGCAGAGTTTTGCGCGGCTGGGATCGCACGTCACATTGATTGGTCGTAACGACAGAATTATGCCGCGCGAAGATGAAGAGGTTTCCGCGTTCGTACGCACGGTACTTGCTGCGGATGGCGTCTCAATTTTGACAAGCTACAACACCGTTCGCTGTGAAAAGCGCGGCGATGTGAAGCAATTGGTGATTGAGCGTGGTGGAAAAGAAGAAGTCATCGAATTCGATTATTTATTGTGTGCTGTGGGCCGGGTGGCGCGCTTGAAAGGCTTTGGATTGGAAGAGCTGGGTATTCCAACAGAACGCGTAGTAACGACTAACGACTATTTGGAAACGCTGTATCCCAATATTTTTGCCGCCGGTGACGTAGCGGGGCCATATCAGTTTACGCACACGGCGGCGCATATGGCTTGGTATGCCGCCGTTAATGCTTTGTTCGGCGATTTTAAAAAATTCAAAGTCGATTATTCTGTGGTGCCCTGGGCGACCTTTATTGACCCCGAAGTGGCGCGTGTGGGCTTGAATGAATTGGAGGCGAAGGAAAAAAATATTCCTTATGAAATAACGCGCTATGGCATTGATGATTTGGATCGGGCCATTACCGATGGTGTGGCGCACGGATTCGTTAAAGTGTTGACCGTGCCAGGCAAAGATCAGATTTTAGGTGTCACCATTGTAGGCGAGCATGCAGGTGATTTGTTAACGGAGTATGTGTTAGCGATGAAATACAAGCTCGGCATGAATAAAATACTTGGCACAATACATACGTATCCGACCCTGGCAGAAGCCAACAAATATGCCGCCGGTGAGTGGAAGCGTGCTCATGCGCCGCAACACGTCTTAAAATGGGTAGAACGTTTCCATACCTGGCGACGAGGTTAAATAACCGAGCGTGGGCAGGGAGGTTGTCGCGTCGTGAAGCTGTCCATTATTGTGCCCATTCTTGACGAGGCGGCGGGCTTGCCGAACTTCCTGGCGGCATTGGCACCCTTATTGGATCAGGATGTCGAACTTATTGTGGTGGACGGTGGTAGCACGGATGCCTCGCTCGATTTAGCCAACGCAAGTCCGGCCAAGGTTTTGCAGTGTCTTCCGGGGCGGGCCAGGCAAATGAATGCCGGTGCCGCCATCGCGTCAGGCGACGTACTCTTGTTTCTTCATGCAGATACGCAGTTGCCTAACGACGCTTTACAGCGCATCGAATCGGCGCTCACCACCTCGGCGCGAGTATGGGGCCGTTTCGATGTGACGATTAATAGCACGCGCTGGACGCTGAGTGTCGTCGCGCGTTTACTGAGCTGGCGTTCGCGCTTGAGCGGTATTGCAACAGGAGATCAGGCTATGTTCGTTACACGAGCGGCCTTTGTAGAATCGGGCGGGTTTCCCGATTTACCGATTATGGAAGATATTGAATTGTCGAAGCGGCTTAAATTATTGTCAGCCCCGATTTGTTTGTGTGCACGTGTTCTTACCTCCGGTCGCCGTTGGGAAACGCGTGGAATCTGGTGCACGATTCTCCTCATGTGGCGTTTGCGTTGGGCTTATTGGCGGGGTGCGGATGTTCACCTTTTGGCGCGTGATTACCGATGAATACACTACGCATTATCTTATTTGCGAAAGCACCGCAGGCGGGGTTTGCGAAAACCCGTTTAATTCCTTTTTTGGGTGCGGAGGGTGCGGCGGAACTTGCCAGGCGCATGTTAATTAATACGCTGCGTGAAGCGTGCAACGCCGACATTGGCCCGGTGGAGCTGTGCGTAACACCCAATTGGGGAAATGCCGCATGGCGAACTATCGCCGTGCCCGCAGGTGTCGATATTACCGAGCAAGGCGAAGGGGATCTCGGTGCGCGCATGGCTCGGGCTTCTGAACGCGCCCTCATGAAATCGCGACGCGTGCTATTAATTGGCACGGACTGCGTGGAAATGAAAGCACGCTTGCTGCGCGAAGCGGCAAATACATTGCGGACTCATGACTCTGCAATTTATAGCACAGCGGATGGTGGCTACGCGTTATTGGGTCTAACACGTTTTGCGCATCTCATATTTAGCGATATCCGTTGGAGCACGGCAACGGTCGCCTCAGAAACCATTGCCCGCATTAACCACCTCGGTTGGTCCTTGCATGTTGGCACGCAATTACATGACGTGGACGAGCCAGCCGACTTAGCCTTGCTCCCGAAAGAAATGGTACCGGATGCGTTGGTTTAGAGTTGCGCTCACGGGCTTTTTAATTTCAAACCCTGTCGCCCACGCCAGCGAAGTAGTTTGGTTAGATCAATTCGACAAAAGCGTGGGTGAAGTCCCGCCGCCATGGCACTCGGTTCAAATAAGTATGCGCGTGCCGCCAACACAATACCGCTTGATTCGATGGGACGACGTTCTCGCGATTGAAGCGAAGGCGGACAAGAGCATGACCTTGATGGCACGGCCCGTCTCGATCAATTTGAGTCGCACGCCCATATTGTGCTGGCAGTGGCGCGTCGATGCGCCTTTGCTCAGCGCAGACATGGCGCAGAAATCCGGTGATGACTATGCTGCGCGCGTCTATGTCGCCTTCAAATTGCCGTTTTCTGCGCTCGGTTTTGGTACGCGCGCCAAGCTTGCGTTTGCCCGCAGCCTGTATGGCGAAGCCGTGCCGGATGCGGCCCTAAACTATGTTTGGGATAATCGCTATTCGCTAGGAACACGCCGACCCAATGCGTATACGGATCGCACTCAGATGATAGTCGCGGAAACGGGGCCGTCCCATGCGGGGCACTGGATTCGTGCGCGGCATGACGTGCAGCAGGACTTTGTCGCTGCATTCGGAAACGTCGAAGGGGTGCTAAATTTGTTAGCGGTGGCCTCGGATACGGACAATACCGGCGAAAAGGCGCACGCCGGGTTTGCTGATTTCCACTTTGTTAGCCGCGATGCGCCCTGCTTTCCAAACTAAATTGTAAGAAAATCGTCATGATATTCGACTAAGCTGTAACTTTTACGTTATGAGGTATCGCTATGTACGACGTTGTTAAGGACTATTACGGGACGCAACTGCAATCGTCGGACGATCTAAAAACCACAGCGTGTTGCGACACCTCGCAGGTGCCGACGTGGCTCAGACCGTTGTTAGCGCGAATTCACCCGGAAGTCTTATCGCGTTACTACGGTTGCGGACTGGTGTGCCCACCTGCGTTGGAAGGCTGTCGCGTGCTCGACCTCGGTAGCGGTTCAGGCCGCGATGTCTATGCGCTCGCCCAATTGGTTGGCCCGCGTGGCTCGGTGGTGGGTGTGGACATGACCGATGAACAATTGGCGGTGGCGGAGCGGCACCGTGCGTACCATGCGCAAGTGTTTGGTTATGACAATGTTAGCTTTCAAAAAGGTTACATCGAAAATCTCGACGAATTGGGTTTCGAGCCAGGCAGTTTTGATGTCATCGTCTCAAACTGCGTGGTTAATCTTTCTCCAGACAAAGACGCGGTGTTGCGCGGCGTTTTCAATTTGCTTAAACCAGGCGGCGAGTTCTATTTTTCCGACGTATATGCGGATCGGCGTGTTCCTTCGAGTGTGCGCAATGATCCTGTGCTGTATGGCGAGTGTTTGGGTGGCGCACTGTATTGGAATGACTTTGAAAATATGGCGCGACGTCACGGTTTCGCGGACCCACGCTTGGTCATGGATCGCCCGCTGGGTGTTACCGACCCGGAATTAGCCCCACGCGTGGGCGACATTCGCTTTTTTTCGGCGACCTACCGCTTGTTTAAACTCGAAGGGCTTGAGCCTGCCTGCGAGGACTACGGTCAATCCGTCATTTATCGTGGCACAGTGTCCGAAGAACCGAGCGTGTTCCTGTTAGATAAGCACCACGCCATACACGCGGGCCGTGCGTTTCCTGTGTGCGGAAATACCTGGCGTATGTTGCAAAACACCCGTTTCGGCGATCATTTCGATTACATTGGTGACTTTGCTCAGCATCGCGGCTTATTTGCCGGGTGTGGTGGCGGAATTCCGTTTGATGACGGCGCGCCGTGCGCAACAACCGCGTCGGGTTGCTGTTAGGTAAAATTGGGTGGATTTATGGAGTTCGCGATTCTAATAGCGGCCTTGTTTTTAGCGTTTAATAACGGCGCCAACGATAACTTTAAAGGTTTTGCCACGGTATGGGGGTCCGGTACGTTAAGTTATCGGCAGGCACTTACCCTGGCTACGTTGGCGACGGTGCTAGGTGGCGTTGTATCGTTATTCCTCGCCCAAGCGTTGGTGCAGCAATTCAGCGGCAAAGGCCTCGTGCCGGACGACGTGGCGAGAGCGCCCGAGTTCATTTTAAGCGTGGCAGTGGGCGCCGCCATGACCATCATGTTGGCGACGCGGTTTGGCTTCCCAGTGTCGACCACGCACGCTTTGATCGGGGGTTTATGCGGCGCCGGTATCGCGCTCAATAGCGGTGCGTTGCACTACACTACCTTACTCAACAGCTTTTTAGTTCCGATGTTGCTGAGTCCAATTCTCGCCGCATTATTGGGCTTGTCTGCCTACCGTTTGATTCGCAAACGTGTGAAAGCGCGTGATTGCCTGTGCGTCGTTGAGCCTCAATTGGAGCCCACCGTAAACGGCACAGGCACCCTGGCTATGCACCGCTTTCCGGAATTAGTGGTGGGTGACAATGCTGCCTGCGCACAAATGGATGCGCCGCTTGTGCGGGTTTCAATTTCTAAAAGCATGGACCGTGTTCATACGCTATCAGCCGTAGCGATTTGTTTTGCACGCGGCGTGAATGATACCCCGAAGCTGGCCGCACTCCTGTTGGCCTCCCACGCATTGGGCAGTCAAGTCTCGGTCATTGCGATTGTCATCGCTATGGGTGCCGGTGGATTGCTGTTTTCGCGCCGTGTTGCGGAGACTATGAGCAAAAAAATGACGCGCCTTGATGAAACATCGGGCTTGGCGGCGAATCTCATTACCGCGTCATTGGTGTTATTTGCCAGTAAGTTTGGCGTGCCTGTATCGACGACGCATGTCTCTGTGGGGTCCATCGCAGGTGTTGGTGCTGGGCTGAAAACAGTGAATTGGCGCACAGTTGGCCATGTGTTGCTGTCTTGGGTGGTTACCTTGCCCTTGGCCGCAAGTTTGGCGTGGCTGCTGGCGGTGATGGTCGCGCGTTAGCTGGCCAAAGAGTTAGGACTCGGCATGGCCTGGTTAAAACCTAAGGCTGCCAAACGCGCAGGCTTTTGCCTTGGCCAACGCCGAACGCGATGCCATTATTATTTAATGTTACAGCGGCAACGTTAGACGAAATCATGTCTGTCAGTGGCAATGTCCAATCTAATGTCGCTCCCGTAGAACGATATTCAAATGCGCCGAGCTGTCGCAAGGTGTTCCTGTCCACCAACAATAATTCTACCTTACCGTCCCCGTCAAAATCGCCCGCTATGCTCATGTCGATATTGGTTGAGGTCTGAAAATGCGAGGTAAACGTGAGCGATTGCGCTTGCTGCGCCATGCTCGCATCGTCTAGCCGGAAAAATTC
>JANOTC010000473.1:0-2195 GCA_031416175.1 Gammaproteobacteria bacterium | reverse complement strand
CGTCCAAGGCACGGCGCAGGGTAATCCGAATTTGGTCCAGATCGACGGGTTTGGTCACATAATCGAACGCGCCTTCCCGAACGGCTTCAATAGCCGTCTGCATAGTGCCGTACGCCGTCATGATGATTACCGGCAAATCTGCGCGTTCTCGCTGCAAGATTTTTAACGCTTCAAGGCCCGTCATACCTGGCATTTGCACGTCGAGAAAAACAACGTCAGGGCGCTGAAGACGAACCAAATCAATGGCGTCTTTGCCATTGGAGGCGATGCTTGATTCGTGGCCGCTTAAGGTTAGAAAAGCGCGAAATGCGTCGCAAATTGCTTTTTCGTCGTCTACGACGAGAACGCGCGCCATTAGCCAGCCCCTAGCGGAAACCAAACGACAAAGCGTGCGCCGCCTAGATTGCCTATGCCCGCTTCAATGCCACCGCCATGCAATTCGACTAATTCTTTGCATAAACGTAACCCAATGCCTAACCCGCTTGGCTTTTTAGAAAGGTGTGCAGCGAATAAGCTGTTCTTTTTGTCGCTACCGAGGCCGGGACCCGAATCATCTATTTGTAGTGCGACGCGATTTCCCACCATGTCGCTATAAGTGCTCACGTGAATTCGTCCCCCTGACGGCAATTCTTCCGCCGCGTTATTTAAAATATTGAGCAAGACCTGTTTAACCTTGTCCGCATCCAGCCATGCGGCGGGCAAATCACTGGCGAGCGCCGTTTCAATCACAATTCCGCAGTGTTGGAATTGTCCGTTAACAAGATCCATGCATTCGATTACGGCAAGATTAAGGCTGCAATGCGACTTAACCAATTGTGCCTGCCGACTCATATTCACGGTACTCGACACCACCAATTCAAGGCGCTTTATTTCATTGAGAACGGTGGTCAGAGATGCACGTTGACCCGTGCCGGCATTCTCTAACAGGAGTTGTACATGTAATTTAATCGCAGTGAGCGGGTTGCGTATTTCGTGTGCCATTCGTGCCGCCATTTCACCCATCGCGGTTAAACGACTATTTTCGGCCACTGTTTGTTCGTATTTTGTCAGCGTTTCGGCCATTCCATTCAGCGCCTGCGCTAGCGTCCCCACCTCGTCAGTGCGTTGAGGAACGACGCGAATAGTACGGTCGCCTCGGCCGATTTTGTCCGCCATATCGGACAAGGCGCGCAAGGGTACTGTAATGCCGCGTGCCAAAAAATGACCGACTGTAGCCACAATAAGCATCCCCATGAACGCCGCCACGCCCATCCATAAGGCGGTCGAGTTCGCGGTCTCTTTTACGTCGGCCAAGGAGGCCACCACGGCCAAACTCATATAACGGGAATCCCGCTGTGCGGTAAGGGCACGGTGGGCGATCATGACGGGCACATTGTCACGCGTTGTCGTCACGAAAGGCGTTGCGTCGTCGTACTTCATGCCCGCGCCCGGTAGCCTCAATAATTCGTCGGCGACTTTTACATCCGCCATCGTTGCAAAGGCGACGTGCCGGTCTTGACCAATCAGTATTATGCCTAAATTCAACAGTTCGGCGGTGCGTTTCAATAAGTCGTCAGTCAGAGGAAACTCGCCGCCCGCCAGCGTGGTCGCTGCCCTGAGCACTTGTGTTGCTACACGATCTTCCATCGCATTGGCAACTATGGTTGTGGCGATCATCCAGCTCGCTCCTGTTGCAACTAACAAAGTAACTGCAAACGGTAAAAAGAAGCGCCAATACAAAGGGATGGTCATGCGGTAATCCACGCGTCAGGGGAGGCTGTTCTCGTAGGCGCAAGAGTATGTCAGCCATGACCTAGTGAGCAAGTGCTTGCTGAATTGCGCTCCGGCACGTTATCGTGACGGACGTAGATATTCAAAAATCAGGAGCGCACTTATGCACATCGACCCCGGCCCGATCATGCGTCTGTCCACCGCCTATTGGGAATCGCAGGTTCTATTGACCGCCAATCGCATCGGCGTTTTTGAAGCCGTAAAATTGGGTCCGTTAAGCGTTGAATCCATCGCCGAAAAATTGAAAACCCAGGTGGAGCCGACACGCCTTTTTCTCAATGCATGCGTCGCCTTAGGTCTTTTGGAGCGCGCCAATGATGGGTACAAAAATAGTCCCATGAGCCAAGTTTTCCTAGTCGCGGGAACGCCAGCTTACATGGGTAAAGCGATTCGCTACAGTGATAATCTCTATGCCACGTGGGGTC
>JANOTC010000472.1:0-2010 GCA_031416175.1 Gammaproteobacteria bacterium | reverse complement strand
GCGGCATTGAAGAGATTAAAGCGCGCACCGGCGATGTGTTAGTGGCGCCAGGGAGCACGGTCAAGCTCGATCTTGGCGGAAAAACCGTGGACGTGATCGACTTTGGTTATGCCCAAACAGGCGGTGATTTATGGGTATGGGAGCCGCAATCGAAAGTGATGTGGAGTGGCAACCCCGTTATTGCGCCCAAGCCTGCATTGCCATGGTTGTTAGACGGACACCTCGTGGCAACCTTGGAAACGCTACGCCGAGTGTACGATTTCTTGCCTGCCGACGCGCGAATTGTGCCGGGCCATGGCGTGCCCATGCACAAAGAAGATTTGAAATGGCACATGGACTACTTGGCGACTGTGCAGACGCAAGTCCGTGCGGCGCTGGCGGAGGGCTTGAGTTTGGAAGATACGGTTAAACGCGTTGCAATGCCTGAGTTTTCGGGTTACGCGTTGTTTGGCTGGGTACATCCGGGTCTAAACGTGCCGGCGGCTTACAAGGACTTGAGTGGGAAATGAAAGCCCTTTATGCCCGGTGCCAGCTTGACGCCATTCTTGTTCCTATGTAAAAACGATGAAATGGCGCGACGATCCTGCGGCCGCGCGCGTTTTGCAGGATGTTTGCGCAGTGATCATGTGTAGAGGGAAACCGGGCGTAAAAGGTGAGTATTTATAATGAGCAAGATAGAAAAAACCAACGAACCCGCCGTTCACTCTGCCGTTTTTCAGGAAAAAGCTATCCGGCGAGCGTGGCATAACGAGGAGTGGTGGTTTGTTGTCACTGATGTGGTGGCAATTCTCAGCAGCAGTGTAGACCCGACTGGCTACATTAAAAAAATGCGTCTGAGAGACAAGGAGTTAGCTCAAGGGTGGGTACAAATTGTCACCCCCCTTCGAATTGAAACGGAAGGGGGTGTCCAGAAACTCAATTGCGCCAACACCGAGGGTCTGTTCCGGATCATTCAATCCATACCTTCGCCGCAAGCTGAACCTTTCAAGCGTTGGCTGGCGCAAGTGGGTTATGAGCGGGTGAAAGAAATCGAGAACCCCGAACTGGCGATGGGGCGGATGCAGGGTCTTTATGAAAAGAAAGGTTACCCGAAGGAGTGGATCGACAAACGCTTGCGCGGAATCGCGGTGCGACAAGACTTAACCGATGAATGGAAAGCGCGCGGCGTAGCGTCCAGCGCAGCGTACGCAATTCTGACGAATGAAATCATGGGAGGCGCTTTTGATTTGAAGGTGGACGAATACAGGCAGGTGAAGTCATTGGAGCGTGAAAACCTACGGGACCACATGACCGATATCGAACTCATTCTCACCATGCTGGCCGAGGCAACGACCACGAAGCTGCACCGTGACCGTGATTCACAGGGTATAGCGCCGCTGAAAAAAGATGCGAAAGATGGCGGAGCTGTGGCGGGTAGAACCCGCAAGGACATTGAACTTCAAACGGGTAAGCCAGTAATCTCGACTGAGAATTTTAAGCAATTGATGGGCGGCGCCTCAAAGAAGCTGAAGAAAGGTAAAGACTAAGCAATTCATCGCAGTCATTTCCCCAAGCGGCCCTTTTTTTGCTACCTTAGCGGCTATGATAGAAGGTTACCTCGAAAAAATACTGCGGGCGCGCGTTTATGACGTCGCCCAAGAGACCCCGCTTGAGCGGGCCAGCACTTTGTCGCGTCGCTTGCAAAATACCGTTTGGCTCAAGCGTGAAGACTTGCAGCCGGTGTTTTCGTTTAAGCTGCGCGGGGCGTACAACAAAATTGTTCAGCTGGATGCGGAGTCACGGGCGCGGGGTGTTATTGCAGCCTCTGCTGGCAACCATGCGCAAGGTGTCGCCTTGGCGGGCCAGCGCTTAGGCATTCGTACGCTCATCGTCATGCCGAAAACCACGCCTGCCATCAAAATTAGTGCGGTGCGTGAGCGCGGCGGTGAGGTGGTGTTGTTTGGCAACACCTATGACGAAGCGTGCGAGCACGCGCTCGAAATGGCATCTAAGAATGGTATGACGTTTGTG
>JANOTC010000471.1:0-4040 GCA_031416175.1 Gammaproteobacteria bacterium | reverse complement strand
CGGCGATCTGGTCGGCGACGAAGCGATGGACATCATTTCCGCTCATGGATTTATTACGGCATTGGCCGTTAGTCCTGTGCTTTTAGGCAGCGAAGAATGGTTGCCGACCGTTTTGGATCGTGAATCCAGCGCGCTCGACAGCGACGATTTTCGGCCTGCCTGTGAGTTGCTGCTCAAAATGCGCAAATCCATTGATAGCGCGCTGTATCACAGCACTGATCTCGGCATTCCCTGTCCGCTCGAAGTCGAGACGGATCGCGAAATGTGGTGTTTGCGCATTTGGTGCCTAGGATTTATGGAAGGGCACTTTCGGAACGAAAAAGCTTGGTTTGATCGCAATGAAGAAACGGTGGCGGGACTGATTTTCCCTATTGCCGCCATTTCAGGATTGTTTGACGAAGATGACGACTTCAAACAACTGGGGCGGAACGTAAAACTTCTAGAAAATTTGTGCGAACAAGTGCCGGAAGTCGCAACCGATTTATATTTGTATTTTCATGCCCCCCAAGAACATCCAGTGCCAAAACCCACCACCGCCAAGCCGACGAAAAAGGGACGTAAATGATTTCGACAATTAAAAAATTCTTTGATCAAAACCTTTCCAATGAAACGGGTTCGGCCAGTGGTACGCCAGAGCACCGCTTGCAGTTAGCAACGGCGGCTATGTTGATTGAAGTGATGAGCGCAGATGATAAATGGGAATTCGCGGAAAAAGAGGCGGTGATGACGCTTCTGCGTAACCGTTTTTCGCTCGGCGAGAGCGAAACCCGAGAGCTCGTAGACTTAGCGAAAACAGAGGCGGATGCAGCCGTCGACCACTACCAGTTTACGTCACTGATCAATCGCAGTTTTAGTCGCGAGGAAAAAATGAGTTTGATCGAACATTTGTGGGTCGTGACATTTGCTGATGGGCACGTCGACAAATATGAAGATCACGCAATACGTAAATTAGCGGAATTGTTATATGTGGATCACAAGGAATTTGTAATCGCCAAACACCGTGCTCGAAGCGCCGCTAACGTTCGCTAAAGCGATTGATTTTACGTAACACAAAAAAGGCGCCGGATACTCCGGCGCCTTTTTTCATAATTTCGCGTGAGGCATTAACCAGCAGAGTTTCTCGATTAGAGCGTTTTGCTGTGTTCGGCCAAATAACGCGCGACGCCTTCAGGTGACGCCTTCATGCCGGTGTCGCCTTTCTTCCAGCCTGCTGGGCACACTTCACCGTTTTCTTCGGTGAACTGCAACGCGTCTACAACGCGCAACATCTCATCAACGTTCCGGCCAAGTGGCAAGTCATTGACCACTTGATGGCGTACCACGCCCGCGCGATCAACTAAGAATGAACCACGGAAAGCAACGCTGCCATCGGGCAGTTCAACGTCATAGGCTTTACATATACCATGCGTGATGTCAGCGACCAGTGTGTAACCGACCGGGCCGATACCGCCTTTGTCGACCGGCGTGTTGCGCCATGCATTGTGGGTAAAATGCGAATCAATCGAAATACCAATCACTTCAACGTTACGCTTTTTGAATTCGGCCAAGCGATGATCGAAGGCGATCAATTCGGATGGGCAGACGAAGGTGAAGTCCAGCGGATAAAAGAAGAGTACCGCGTACTTACCGTTGGTCGCGTCTGACAAGCGAAAGCTGTCAACAATTTTGCCATCGCCTAATACGGCGGGAGCAGTAAAATCTGGTGCCTTACGGCCAACAAGAACGCCCATAATCTAAGCCTCCATTCAGAGTGAACAATTGAAATGTAGTCTTGCGCAAAGTGATTTAGAACAGGTCTAAAGGCTACGCGCAAACGCGACGGGACGCAATGCCTAGGGCGGCAAGGTAAACCGTCTAAAACGTGCCGATTGCATCGGGTTAGCGAGTTTTTAGGCGATTTCGCGTTGATTTCGGGATATAGATCACAAATTCTCTGTATTTCAACGGAGGATACCTTGCTAATTGAATATTGTTTGAGTATGCTTAACCATTGGCTAAAGTCGTACTGTAGTATACGGTGGACGGCGGCCAAGGAAATAGGTGCCGCCTTACGCTTCTGCCTTTCGTCCACATAGTTGAACGCGGCGCTGCAGGGCCCAAGCCTGTTATGTTGATATCTCGTCCCGCGTCGCGCGCCACGTAGCCTGCTCCCGGGACTCTGTTAAGAGTGATTATTGTCTATGAAGTCCATTTATGTTGGTAACTTGCCTTTTTCCGCTTCCGAAGACGAACTGCGTACCATGTTCTCGAGCTATGGTAACGTCCAGTCCGTAAAAATCGTAACAGACCGTGACACCGGCAAGCCCCGCGGCTTCGCATTCGTGCAAATGGATGCAGATCGCGCTGCTACGGCTGTTCAAGAATTGAATGGTAGACAAATGGGCGGTCGTACGCTGCGCATCAACGAAGCGCAAGAACGCGCTCCTCGTTCGCCGCGCTAAGCGATTAGCCAAAAAGGCTGGTGCCCCAGGGCGCCAGCCTTTTCTATTTCTGGCGGTCTAATAGTCGCCCGCCTTCTCGAATCCTTGTCTGTCTTGTTGCGCAAGCGAATCCTCATCCTTTGTCCTCTCCAGGCTTATCAACAACGCGCACCGCGCGATCTGTTAGGGCACGTCGAAGATACTCAATTGCGTTTACGACATCTGCGTAGGTCCCGCGCGCGCCAAATTCAATATGGGGTTCCGCTGTGTCAATACAGGGCAGGCTGGAAAATTTGACTGTCGGAAATTGGGTAACGAAGGCCTGCATCACGTCTAATAATTCGCTCTCACGCACCGCGTAGGCAATGAGGTTGCGTTCTATGGGGAACTCACTGTTTGGTAGCGTGCCGTATTCCTTGTTCAGTACCCATTCCAGCATGGGCCAGGCCATGCTCGGGAAGCCAGGAAAAAAATGGTGCTGGTGGTAACTAAACCCAGGCACCCGGTTCTGGGGGTTCGGGATAATGCGTGAACCCTGCGGTAAGTCGGCCATTAATATCCGATTTGGATAGGCGCGTGTTCCATATTGCGCTTCAATTTCCGCCACGGCGTCGGGGTGGCGCAGTAGGGGGACGGCCAAAGCGTCGGCGGCACACTGCCGGGTATAGTCGTCGGGCGTCGCACCAATGCCGCCAAAGCAAAAAACCACATCACTGCTGCCAAAACTTCGGCGTAGCGCGTCAACGATTAGCGACGGTTCGTCGGCCAATATAGTGGCCCATGCGAGTTCTCGACCGCGCTGTGCAATGGCTTGGATGACGTGGGTTAAGTGCTTATCGTGACGTTTGCCAGTGAGTATCTCGCTGCCAATGATAATTGTTCCGAATCGCATCTACTTCCCCTACGAAAAAGCATTTGGGTGGACGATATATTAGAGTCAAATCATCTTGCATCTGAGACCTCGCTCACACGGTTAAAATTTAATAAAACTTTAACAACGCCGTGGTATCTCTTATGCATTATGAAATCCGTCCCGTGCAGGAAAACGGGACCTTCCAAGCCGTAGTCAGCACCGGGAACCGCGTAGACTGACTAGGCTAACCAAGAGAGCGCGCTATGTTCTTTTTTAAATCAAAACCCAATGCAAGCCAACCCAATGCGGCAAGACCCATAGCGCATAACGAATCTCCCGTCGACCACGAGGCCTTGCAAGGTGACGTCGCCGTCATCGAAGCGTTGCGCCAACTTCGCGAAATGCAAGAAAGCGGTCCTGTTTTACCCGCTTAATAGGTTAGCGTCACGCTAAATTACGGGTGGCAATGTGCGCGCAGCCTTGTATTAAGGCGCGTATACCCGTGCTCTTTTGACCTCAATCCAGCGACTTGCGCAAGCGTGCTGCTTTAGCGCGCTCCATCTGTTATTCGACTATGCTACCATTTCGGCCTAGCTAGACTTGATTTCGAGTTGTCTAACCGCTCATTCTTCTTAATCGCGGAGGCCCCCATGGCGCGCATTCTATTCCCAGACGGCACACAGGAAACTGATTTACCCAAGATCCAGACCAAGTTAGCCGAACTCAAAGTAGCCTTGCGTGGTTGGGCCACGCCAATCGAAGCCAGT
>JANOTC010000470.1:0-7640 GCA_031416175.1 Gammaproteobacteria bacterium | reverse complement strand
GCTGAAAAAAATAACCCAACTAGCAGGAAAGAAAAGCCTGTTACTAAATCCATATAGCCTCGTTGAGCCGAGAGACATCTTCGAATATTTGAAAACCACGGAGGACAAATGTGAGCCAGGCCGATTTGTGTATTCGAATTTTGGGATGGGCCTGCTTGGCCACGTTTTGGAGATGGTCACTAAAACGGACTTTGAATGTTTGGTCTCGGAGAAACTTCTAGCGCCTCTTGATATGAGGCAGACCGCGATAACACTGTCACCAGTGATGAAAGACCATATTGTTCAGGGCTACACAAAGAATGGCACACCTAATCCGATATGGACATTTAGTGTCCTTGCTGGCGCCGGCGCGTACAATTCTAATGCGGAAGACATGCTGAAATTCATTCGGGCGAATATCGAGGATGGTTCCGCTTTGTCCCGGTCACTCAAGAAAACGCACCAGCAACAGTTTGGCGGTTCCACCGGATCCGGCTGGATGCTACCGACGTTCATCGATAAGTTCGTCGGTAATCGAACAGTGGTTTGGCACAATGGAATGGTTGGCGGTTACGCGTCTTACGTATCAATAGACACTAAGACCAAAACCGGTGTTGTCATACTATCCAACAAAGCGGTTGACGTTACGATGCTGGGATTGATGCTGACACGTCAGGCACGTACGCAATCGTGGTCATCTCAACATGCCCTCTAACATGGCGTTCGAGAATGACACGCTAGAAGTGGCGCACTACTCAACTTTTCGTTAAGGCTGTAGAATTACTCAACTCTGGCGAATCTATTCAGTTTGGTCGCGTGTAGCATCCATGATTTTCCAGGGCCACAGTTTCGAAGTTTGGCAAGGTTCAAATCTGGGTACCACTCAGACGCGATTTTAGCCCGCTGCCTATCACTCAACGCCTTCAATAAATTGCCGTTTTCCGGTTGGCATTGACTCGTCTACTGGTACCCAAAACACACCGCTTTTGAACCGTGCCCAAATTGTAAAATATTCAACACAACGGAGAAAAAATTAACAGGCGCCAACCTACCATCCCGGATTTCGCAAACAACGCTCAATCCAGGCTACGTGTTCTGTCGGGATATTTTACAACCCAGTCGCTTGGTCCTATGGTTTTCACAATAAACAATAATGTAATCAAATAAATAGTAAAGTGGCATGGAATTAGCATATAATTTGTCTGTCTATACAAATCCACGGGAGACAAAACCATGCATTCACGTCTTTTTCGAAAAAAACCGCTCGCCATTTTCGTTGCGAGCATGGGGCTGTTAAGCGCGCTGCCTGCGGCGGCAACGGTCATTGATGGCCTCACGGCACAGACATCAGCGCGAGCCGGCACCAATACACCTGTCGCCGACGGCCCCCATTCCAGTGCCACCTACACCTCTGCATACGCGCCTGATAGCGATGCACAGTCCCAGGCCTCGGCATCGTCGTTTGGCAACAGCGTCGGACCCTACGGTGCCGGCGGCAACGGCATCGGAGTATTCGATAGTACTGGGCAGTTTCAGCGCACATGGGACATCACCAATGACAGCGGTGTCGCGCAAAATTTCAGTTTTAATTTCTTTATCTATTACGGTAGCCTAAGTGCATACGACAATGGCGCGGGCGGCACCGGCTATGCGGAATACATGGTGAACATTCTGCGGGACAGCTCTACCTCGTTATTCAGTAGTACCGCCAAGATCGAGAGCAGCGGCGCACTGACGACCACCGGCACTGTGCTCACTGGGGCGTCGCATTCGGGTTCCAGCTATTCCTGGGGTGGTACCTATTTTACGATTGATCTCGGGATATTGAATGCTGGAGAATCCACCTCCGTACAGTATGACTTGATCGGACATGCGTTCGGGAACTATGACTTCACCACGGGCACCGACTGCGGCAATGGCAATGGCAATGGCTATGGTGATGTAGAGTTTAGTCTCTTAGCCATCGGAGACGGCCAGTGTTCCAAGACAGGTTCGGCGCAAGCGTTCCTTGGCGATCCCGACTCATTGAATATCACGCCGGTCGCCGGCATCGGCGTCACGTCACATGCCGTGCCCGAACCTGCTACGCTGGGCTTGTTGGGAATGGGTCTGGCTGCGCTGGGGCTGGGGCTGGGGCTGCGGCGGCGGAGTCAGAGTTAATAACTTTGCTGCTTTTACATAACGGGCGCCACGGCGCCCGTTTTTTTTTCTGTATTAGGGAGATATCGCTACGTGGCCACCATCGCATTGAACTGGGAACTGGGCGCGGATCTCGGTCACATCAATCGATTTCTTTCCATCGCGCTACGCCTGAGGGAGCAAGGTCATCGCCCGGTCATGTTGTTGCGCGATATCACCCGCGCTGAATCTATTCTTGGCGTGCATCAGCTAGAGTTTTTGCAGGCACCCGTCTGGCTCACCTCAGTGCAAGGATTGCCACCCGACATCAATTTCACCGAGACCCTCTATAGATTCGGCTACCTGTATCCCGACGGCCTGCTGTCGATGGCCAAGGCCTGGCGCGCAGCATGGGGACTCCTGCAGCCGCAGCTGATGATTTTTGATCATGCGCCCAGCGCCATGTTGGCCGCCCGCGGCCTGGGCATCCCCAGAATGCTAATTGGCAACAGCTTCGGCATTCCCCCGCTGATGCGGCCATTGCCACGCTTTCGCTGGTGGACAAACGGCTTTGGCGATCAAGTACGTCTCGCAGAAACGGAGGCTCGGACGACAAGAAACAGCAACGCAGTTCTGACGCGGTTGGGTGCGCCGCCCATCACCCAAGTGTCCGATCTGTTCCAAGCTGAAACGACCTACCTCTGCGCACGTCCCGCGCTTGACGTCTATGGAGAACGCGACCAGGGGGAATATATCGGCCCCATCAACAGCGTTACCACCGGCGTTGATCCGGTCTGGCCGTTGGGGGACAGCCCCATGGTATTCGCCTATCTGAAGCCGCAGTACAAACATTTTGATGCGCTACTAGACGCAATCATAACCAGCAAGGCGCGCTACCTGATTTTTGCCCCGGGCATCCCCGAAGCCCTGCTGAGGCGCTACGAAAAAGCAAACGTTGCGTTTAGCGCAGCGCCATTACGGATGGAAGAGGTGGTTAAGCAGTGTAGCGCGGTGATCTGCCATGCTGGAGGAATGACGGATATTGCCCTCGAATCCGGTAAGCCCGTCCTCTTGTTGCCGACACAGATGGAACAAACGATGACCAGTCATCGGGCAGAAGCACTGGGCGCCGGTCTCTTTTTACCGCTCGAAGGGAACCCTGGCGCACTGCCAAAGCTTATCAAGCGATTACTGGAGGATAACCGCCTCAGCGTGCGCGCCATTGAGTATGCCGCAAGTTTGCCCTCCACCGATCAGTCAAAGGCGGTCGATAGGGTGGTGGATGCTTGCGAAACGCTGTTAGCGGGTGGTCATCTGTGAGCACCTAGCCTACTGTTTGAAAGGTTGGAAGAGTTTGGAGATAACAGTGGCATGACACCTAATATAAACCCCAACGCACGCGGCCGCAAACTATGGGAAGACAAATTTCGCCGTCTCCTGGTCCGATTAGAACGCATTAGTCATTTGCACTACGCATTTAAAACCTTAGTCTATACCGTGATCAATCTTCGGCATTTCTGCCAGCACTACAACACGGCTCATCCGTCGAGTTTACACCGGGGCGACGACGCCTCAGGACGACGCACGTCTGTACTACGACGAATCGGTCACTTATTTCATAATTCCAACCGAATTAGTGTCAAAACAGGCCAACGGCAATGACTTCTCTGTTAACTAACAATTAATGGGTGGTATCCGTCCCACGAAACCCGCAACCAGTAGTGGGAATACTCAGCTACAAGCGGCCATTACTCGCGCTGGGCCACCGGTTCCCCCAACATGCTTAAGCCCGCCCACCACTAAGTAACATTCTTCTTTTTTTCTGAATGATTTCGCGAGCTTGCCCAAATTGGCGAGACTCTCTACGACTAAAATATCGCGTTGATACAGACGCACGTGGGCCTGCCAGGCTTTGGTCCAATTATCGTCGATTCCTTTTGCCCCCTGACCTGAGTCGGTACTCCAGCTATCGGCGGCGATTCCAGAAATCTTCACACCCTTACGGTTCATGACTTCTATCAACTTATCGATAGCCTCTGGAGTGAAACCCGGATGATTAAAATTGTTAACATATTTTGACGTGGCCCAATCCTCAATGCCGTCAGAGTAGAATTGATCCCAACCGACTCGGGCAACCACCCACACACCGTCTTTGATCTGACGTTCAACCGCCGTAATATCGGCTGCGCGAACTGTCGCTTGTGATGCATTGGAGAAATCCGTTATCGATATGTCAGGGCTGGGTACACCGCCATTTCTTGCCAGTTCTCGTTTAACTCGTTCGGAAACGTCGATAAAAACAATTTTTCCGGTAAGCTGCGCAGCTGTCAGTTGCTCAGCTGTTTTACGCTTATTATTTGGATTTGAACCAGGCTCAAGACTCGCATCGTTGTTAATGTAGTGGTTCGTACTGTCCAAGTGTGTTCCGTTGTGCTCCTCGATCAATATGGCACGAGAATCGAAATAGCCATCACTTGTCTCAAATTTTACAGCGGGATACAAAATGGCTTGCTGATAAAAGCCAGCAATAGGCGCGCTGTGACCAATGGGTTGGGACAAATCCGGGAGTGGCTTTGTCGGATCTTCTGTGTTTTGTTTTGGCTTGAAGGTGGGTATTGCGTGAGTCAGATCAATAAATGTCATATCGGCCCACGCTGGCACAACAAATAGTCCGCTTAAGAATAGGGCGAAAAACGTTCTAGTAATTCTCATCGAATGGCTCTCCTAGTAGTAAAGACAATTCTTGCACAGCTCTGCTGAAACAAATATTTGAAAGATATAATTTCTCAATTGTGGTTCTATCGTGATATCGGAAGTCTCATTGCTATTCTCAATCCATTTTCTCCTTCCATTAGCTTCGCCATAAACTGCTTTGTTGACACCGCTCCGCCAGTGCTTACATCTCCAAGTCTAGTTCCCCACCAACGGTTCTTTTTAATAGTTTGTAGGCACCCGGAGTGATTCCAGTGATCTCGGTGAACTCCCGGATAAAGTGCGCTTGGTCATAGTAGCCCGCGTCGCATCCCACGTTAATGCATGTTTCTGCCAATCCGTACCTTAGGGCATTGCGCGCAGACTCGACGCGAAATACCTGCGCCAGCTTTTTTGGTGACACGCCTACGCGATGTTTAAACAGCCTTTCCAATTGGCGCCTACCAATGCCCGCCGTATCGGCGACGGATTGAATAGCTGAATTCCCATTGGTCCTCTGCAGTACTTTGATCGCATAGTCAACCGCTGCATGACAACCCGTACCCTGCGAAAGCCACAATCGTTCGCGCAGCCATCCGTCGAGGTGGCCTAGTTTTTCACGCGAAGAATCTGCTCTCCACATCCGGTCGTATAAACTCTCCAAGTTGCGCATTCCGAGATCGCCAAGCGGTGTAATCTGGTTTTCCAATTCTGTGAGCGCAACAGGAAAGAATGGGAATGCGCGGCCAGGCTTGAAACGCACACCCACAGCATGAATGTCTCCGCCGAGTCTCAACCGTTGCACGCGGGTTGTTGTGCCATCTAGGAAGCAACCTATACTTTGCGAGTCACTATCGAATCGAAAGGGATCGCCGAAATCGAACACCATCCCGATGCATCCATCCGGGTATAGGTATTCGACGAACGTTGTTTTCGCTGAACCCATGCGCCGAATCGTCCAATAGCATGAAACATAATTTCGCAAGGCTATTGATGGCGAAAAACGTTGAAAGCCAAGGTGTGTTTTTGGATCGCTCTTCACGCGTAGTTCCTATCGAAAGGTATCGGTAATACTGACGCACGTAGCGTCGCTAACTCAGTGCCACGTCGAACATGGACCCGATTGTTCTCGCCCGAATTGGGCAGCATCGGCATCTTCCATCACAGCCTCATATGTTCGCCGACCTCCAACCCACAGCGCGGTGGATTGGTGGCTACCCGCGGCACCTACTGAGATCGTAACGTCGACATTGAGTGCGGAGTCACGAGTCGCGCGCAACTGCGTCGCTCGGATAGAATAATCCCGGGCGGCAGTTCCGCAATTGTATTTTTGCGACATTGCACGTAGCCCCCAAAAACCGTCACGGTGATCACGCTTACCAACGTCGACGAGCCGCCGACAACCTTTCACCTAGACGCATTAAAACCTTTCTATTGGACGCTTGTCGGCTTACACTTAGCCGCTATGACCGACCCCGCTTTTCACCCCCGATTTGTACTTCCGCGCCTGACCGAGGCGCTGGAAGATTCGCCTGTAGTGCAAATCCACGGTCCGCGTCAGTGCGGAAAGACCACGCTCGCCCGGGCGGTGGGAAATGCGGCGGGTTTTGGCTATATCAGCTTCGACGATGATGTGATGCGAGCGTCCGCTCAAGCTGACCCCGTGGGCTTTGTCGCCGATCTGGCGGACAGAACGGTGCTTGACGAGGTGCAGCGGGTTCCGGAATTGTTTACAGCGCTGAAGGCCGCCGTGGATCGCGATCGCCGGCCCGGGCGCTTCATCCTAACCGGCTCAGCGAATGTGCTGTTGGTGCCGCGACTCGCGGACTCTCTGGCCGGGCGGATGGAAATCTTGCGCTTGCACCCGCTCGCGCAGGCAGAACTAACCGGGAGACAGCCAAATTTTCTAAATTTGCTGTTTGGGAATGGATTCAAGGTGGGCCAGCAGGTACGTCTGGGCAAGGAACTGGCCGAACGGATCGCCGCCGGTGGTTACCCCGCTCCGCTGGCGCGGCCGTTGCCACGCCGGCGCGCAGCCTGGTACCGCGATTACATTGAAACCCTGGTGCAGCGCGACGTGCGCGATCTGGCGCGCATCAGTGCGCTGGATGTACTGCCCCGCTTGCTCACGCTGGCGGCCGGACAGACGGCGCGGCGAGTAAGACCTGCCGCTGCATCGCTTTGAGCAGTTGCACCAGCACTTTGGTGCAGGTGGTTTTGCCGACACCGGGTCCGCCGGTCAGCACGGAAAACGATTCACCGGCGATGCCACAGACGGCCGTTTGCTGCTCGGCGCTGAGGGCGATCGCGTTCTTCTCGCAATAGCGCGTGACCCAAGTTTTGACCCGTTCCCGATCCACCGCCATCGGCACGGCTAACAGCCGTTGCACGTGCTGGGCGGTGGTGAGCTCATCGAAGTAGAGTCTTTTGGCGTAATAACAGGCGAGCTTCTCGCCCTCGCGGCTGAGCGTGCGTTTTTTTACCTGATCCGAGGCCAATAGGGCCTGCAGCACCGCCAGCAGGCGCTCGCTGGGAATCGGTTCACGCAGCAGTTCCAAGGTGTCGGCGACAATCTGCCGATCAGTCAGAAAACAATGGCCCGCGTCCCGGCTGGCGGACAAGACATGCTTGATGCCGGCTTCGATGCGGGGCTCCCCTGCCCGCTCGAAGCCCATCGCCAGCGCGATTTTGTCGGCGGAGAAAAAACCAATCCCGTAGATATCGTGCGCCAGGCGATACGGGTTCGCCGATACAATTTCGATGGCCTTGTCACCATAGGTCTTGTAGATCTTGGTGGCATAGAGCGTGGAGATGCCGTAGCCCTGCAAAAACAGCATGACGTCACGGATCGA
>JANOTC010000469.1:0-10772 GCA_031416175.1 Gammaproteobacteria bacterium | reverse complement strand
GGCACATTCCACCCACGCGGGTGGCGAGTTGTTCAAGTCGTTCAAACAAGCTCTGTTCTTCGGCCTGTGCGAACAGGCTGGCGTCGACTTGGCTTGGGATTGTTTCTTCGGTTTTTTTAAGAATATTGCGAATGCGTTTGTTGGCAGCGGCCAGGCTTTCCGCTTGGGGGAGTTGGCGGAATTGGGCGACGGCATGCATGCGCCGATCAAAGTCGAACGGTTGCGCAGGTTGCACCGCTAAGACGGCGTCAAACACGTCGCTAGGCAAGCCTTGCTCGTTATAATAGCCGCGGAGACGTTCCATCATGAAGTCGTAAACGGCGGCGGCTGTGCGGGTATCAAAGCTCAATCCCTGAAATTGTTCGGCGGCGATATTGACGAGATCGCGCAAATTTAGCGGAAGGCGATTTTCGATCACGATACGCTGAATGCCCAGCGCGGCGCGCCTTAGGGCGAAGGGGTCTTTGTCGCCTGTCGGCGGCTGTCCGATGCCGAAAATGCCGACGAGCGTATCGAGTTTGTCGGCAATGGCCAGCGCTTGCCCGGTGGCGGTACTGGGGACAACGTCGCCGCCGAATCGGGGCAAATACTGCTCGCGGATGGCTGCGGCGACCGCGCCATTTTCTCCGTCTGCGCGGGCGTAATACTCGCCCATAATGCCTTGCAGTTCAGGGAATTCGCCGACCATTTTAGTCATCAAGTCGCATTTGGATAGTTCGGCGGCGCGTTGGGCGAACTCCACGTTGGCGTTCAATGCCTTGGCGATTTCTCCGGCCAAGCCGCGCACGCGTAGGGTCTTATCGTGAACGGTGCCGAGTTTGGTCTGAAAAATGACGCTACGTAAGCTGTCGACGCGCTCGGCCAAACTTGTTTTCTTGTCTTGCGTCCAGAAAAAATCGGCGTCGGCCAGGCGTGGCCGAATAACGCGTTCATTGCCTTTGCACACGCTTTTTTTGTTCTTGCTTTCGATGTTGGTGACGGCAATAAAATTGGGCAGCAAATTCCCGGCACTGTCTAACATGTGAAAATATTTTTGATGCCCTTTCATTGCAGAGATAATGGCTTCGGCCGGGACTTCTAAAAACTTACGCTCAAAGTTTCCGACAATAACGCGCGGCCATTCGACTAAGCCGGTTACTTCGTCGAGCAATGCGGGGTCGATGACCGCGTGCCCATGTGCATCGAGCGCTGCCGCTTCGACTTGCGCGCGGATGGCGTCACGGCGGCGATCAAAATCGGCTAGTACATGGCCTTCCATTTCGAGTAACGCGGCATAGTCGCTAGGTTGAGGGATGGCGAGTTTATGCGGAGCATGGAAGCGATGACCGCGCGTTTCCCGGCCAGATTTGCGCCCTAATATCTCGCAATCGACAATATCTTCGCCGAGTAACATGACAATCCAGTGCACGGGGCGAACGAATTCGTGCGCATAATTGCCCCAGCGCATACGTTTTGGAATAGGCAGTTTGGCCAGCGATTGTTCAACAATGCCCGGCAGCAGTTGCGCGGTGGCGAGGCCGGACTGAACGCTCTTGTGAACGAGCCACGAACCTTGCTCAGTTTTCAGCGTTTCAAGTTGCTCTAGCGCAATGCCACAGGATTTGGCGAAGCCCAACGCGGCGCCGGTCGGCATGCCATCGGGTTTGAAGGCAGCGGTTAGCGCCGGTCCGCGCCGTTCCACGGCTTTATTGGGTTGGGCGATGGCAACGTCTTTAACCCATACCGCTAAGCGACGCGGCGCAGCGAATAGTTTTTGGCTGCCGAAATCGATTCCTGCCTTTTCCAAGCCATCTTTAATGCCTGCGCCGAAGGCCTCGCTTAAACGGGAAAGTGCCTTTGGCGGCAATTCTTCCGTGCCTAATTCAACCAGGAAATCTCGATGGTCGGTCATGTTGTTTTTCCTGTTGTATTTTGCGAAAGCATAGGAAAGCCCAGGCGCTCGCGCCGGTCGAAGTACGCTTGTGCAACGGCTTTGGCGAGGGTGCGCACACGGCCAATGAAACGGGCGCGCTCAGTCACGGAAATGGCGCGGCGTGCGTCCAGTAAGTTGAACGTGTGCGAGGCCTTAAGCACCATTTCGTAACCCGGTAACGGCAAGCCTTTTTCGATTAAGCGCTTGGCTTCACTTTCGCAGGTGTCGAACCATCGGAATAGGGATTCAACGTCCGCTTCTTCGAAGTTATACGTGGACATTTCAACTTCGTTTTGGTGAAACACATTGCCGTAGGTCACTTTGCCAAACGGACCGTTAGTCCAAACGAGATCATAAACGCTTTCCACGCCTTGCAAATACATCGCAAGCCGTTCTAGGCCGTACGTAATTTCACCCGTGACAGGTCGGCAATCGAGGCCGCCCACTTGTTGAAAATAGGTGAACTGGGTGACTTCCATGCCGTTGAGCCACACTTCCCAGCCCAAGCCCCAGGCACCGAGTGTCGGTGATTCCCAGTCGTCTTCAACAAAACGAATATCGTGTTCGAGCGGATCGAAGCCCAGCATTTTCAAGGAGCCAAGATAAAGCTCCTGAAACGCGTCGGGCGAGGGCTTCATGGCAACTTGAAATTGATAGAAGTGCTGCAATCGGTTCGGATTTTCGCCGTAACGACCGTCTGTTGGGCGTCGCGATGGCTGCACATACGCCGCCGCCCAAGGCTCTGGGCCGATGGCGCGAAGAAAAGTGGAAGGATGAAACGTTCCCGCACCCACTTCCATGTCGTAAGGCTGCACGATGGCGCAACCTTGTCGCGCCCAATAATCTTGCAGCGCCATTATAAGGCCTTGGAATGTGCCAAGGTCATGATGCGAATCGTGTTTTTCCATGCGTCGGGATCAACCAGGCTGGAGGCGGAGCGGCTAAGTATAACGGCGAGCACGCGCAAACTCTACATGGAATGCAGCGAAATTGCGTAAAGCTTAGTGACTTAGCGGTCGAAGTATAGGTAACAGCACTAATTTTTCAACCGTGGGGTGTGTGTTATGAGTACGCTAGTCTTAGAACCGACGTCGACCGCGCAGTGGCATGCTTTAGTATGCGAAGCAGAAACGGTCAGTCGCACACAACTGGATGAAGAACTTGAAAGTCACCTCGTATTTTTGCTGATGCGTTTTTTAGGGCGGGCCGACTTGGCGAATTCTGTGTTGGGCATGAACTACCTGCGCAGTTTCGAAGAAGTAGGTCGGGTGCGCGAAGAAAAATTGCGTGAGGTGGGTGATCAGTGTTTGCTTTACTCCGGCTTCTATCCAAAACAGGCGCAACGTAAAAGCGTGCAGATCAGTTATTTTGTCGATCTCGGTCGGGCGGCGTATACGCACTTGGCGCAGGCGCGCATGAACGCGGTCGCCACGTTGTACCAACATCTCGCCGATGATTTTGTGCGCATGATGGATGTTTTGGCGGCAATTAGAAAGTTAGATCCGCAGAGTCAACCGCTTGAGCCGCTGGAAGCGTTTCCCTTGTGGGAAGCCACGGGTAGCACGCAAGCCTTTAACGATTTGCGTCGCGTGACGGGTAGCACGCTGATTGCGGCGCACTCTCAGGTTAAACACTAACTAGGGCGGGTCGGGCTAGTCCTAAAGTATTAGAGCGTGTCCTCGCTCGAACGGGTTATTTGGTTCTTCATTTGAACCCGCTATAGTATTTCTCGCAATCACTGATCAAAGCGATTTTTTCGACTAGACTCTAAGTACCCTTAAGTGATTTAGGTGGCTCACGCCAACTCTGTGTGTTCCGGCAGGTGCAATGCCTAGTCGGACAGAAAGGAGGTGATGTATGACGTAACTGAGGTGAGAAAAACAGGGATAGGCTTTCTTGCGCCGTGGGCCTTTCCCGTTAGTTGATAACGGTGCTGCGTAGTATTCATGGAGGATGCAATCATGGCTTCAATTTCCGTGCCAAAACTCACTATTGTTCACGATCACGTCAAAAAAACAGCTCGCTGCCATGTGACAGCGAAAGTGAATTTTGACGCATTTGAAATGAATCAAATGAAAGCAGGTGCTAAGTGCAAAATGAAATGCCAGCTTTGGGGTGATGACTCCGGCATTACTGGCGGAGATGACAATCTGTATACCTATGGCAAAGTCTACTTTTTTGCTGACGCCACACCGAGCGCGATTGAGAGTGTCGACTTTGACATTGTGCTTGGCGAAGGTGTGTTAAATGAAGACGATATAACCGGTGGATTTGTTGACGAAGTTTTTGGCAAGTTGATACTTTCGAGCGCCCATTTGCCGAGCTGCAATAGAAAGGCGAATACTAACGTCGTTTCGCATAATTTCTAAAGTTTCTCTCGTCCTTCTCAGAGCCGCGAGTCATGTATGATTCGCGGCTTTCCAATTTCTGTCTCGCCATTTTTTCGTCACTTAATAGCTAAGAAGTATTAGCCCGTTTGTTACGCCTAATGAGCTATTGGGGCTTGCCGCTTACCTCGCTATAGTATTCCCCATGCCGTGTTCAATTAGAAATGCGTTGAAATAGGTAAATCCAAAATCGTGTGAGCTTACGTATTGTGTTTGCAAGATGTGATGACTCAAAAGCGTTATTTCGGTGTTATTGAAAGTAAATTAAGTGGCAGGATGCTTATGAAACAGATTAATCGTATTCGCGAATTTTCCTCGACTGACACCTGGGTGGCGCTATTACGAGAACGCGCATTCAGTGAACCCAGCGCATTGGCTTTTGGCTTCATGCTGAACGGCCATGATGTGGAAATAAACTACACC
Source organism: Gammaproteobacteria bacterium (assembly GCA_031416175.1). Lineage (GTDB taxonomy): Bacteria > Pseudomonadota > Gammaproteobacteria > S012-40 > S012-40 > JANOTC01. The sequence continues at coordinate 6,050 of JANOTC010000469.1, read as the reverse complement.
TATGAAGATTTAGACGCGGCAGCGCGAAAAATCGGCGCCGCATTGCAACGCGCCGGCAAGGCAGGGGAACGCGCGGTACTGTTGTATCAACCGGGTCCTGATTACGTGTGCGCATTAATGGGATGTTTATATGCGGGCGTCGTGGCTGTGCCAGTTTATGCGCCACGCCTCAATGGCTCCTATGAAACAGTGAAACAAATCGCCGCCAGCGCCAATGCCACGCTTTTACTTTCTACCGGAAAAACACTTACTGCACTCAATCCAGACGAGTGGGAAAATATAAGTCGAGAAGGTTTTAGCTGGTTGGCCACAGACGCCTTGCCTGCTTCCTTGGCAGAAACCTGGGTCCTGCCTAAGATCAACATAGATACGCTCGCGGTATTGCAATTCACCTCTGGCTCCACTGGGCGTCCAAAAGGCGTTATGTTGTGCCATGGCCATTTGTTAACGAACTCGCGCATGATCGCACGCGGCATGAATTGCAATCGCGATTCGGTGGGTGTGATTTGGTTACCTCCTTATCACGATATGGGCTTAATTGGTGGCTTGTTACAACCAATGTATTCTGGCTTTCCCGTTCATATTATGTCGCCAACTACGTTTGTGCAGCGGCCTATGCGCTGGTTGGAAGCGATTACTAAATATCGCGGCACCATTAGCGCCGCACCAAACTTCGCCTATGAATTGTGCGCAAAGCGGGTGCGACCAGAACAATTAGCGACGCTGGATCTTTCCAGTTGGAAAGTGGCGGGTAACGGCGCCGAACCCATTCGTGCTGACACGTTACGCCAATTCTCGAAAGCTTTTGCCTCAGTCGGCTTCGACGAGCGCGCCTTTTTTCCTTGCTATGGCATGGCCGAAACCACGCTATACGTCACTGGCTCGCCCCATTTCACCGGTGTGCGAACCTTGCATGCGTCGCGGGATGCCTTGGGCGTTGGGGCTGTTGTGCCAGTCGCGGCGAGCAACGATCAAATTGAACTGGTGAGTAGCGGTACGCCTGATCCTGAAGTGGATGTGTGTATTGTTAGCCCGCGCACAGGCTTAGTATGCCAAACAGGGTTTGTGGGGGAAGTTTGGGTATCGGGACAAACAGTCGCCAACGGTTATTGGGATCACGAAGAAGAGACCAAGCAGACGTTTAAAGCGAAAATTCCAGGAAGCGACGCACATTGGCTGCGCACGGGTGATCTCGGCAGTCTGGTTAACGGCGAATTGTATGTAACGGGACGAATTAAAGATCTCATCATTATACGTGGCCAAAATCATTATCCCCACGACATTGAAACAACGGTAGCGTCCGTGCATCCGGCCTTGCGGGCCTATGGCACTGCCGCCTTTAGTGTGGCTGGCAACGAAGGCGAGCAACTTGTGGTGGTGCAGGAAATTGATCGCAATTCGGTCGTGGATGATGACTACAGCGAATTAGAAGCCGCCATTCGTCATGCCATCGCCGACAAACACCAGCTTCAAGTGGGGCGAATCGCCATCGTAAAAGCGGGTTCAATCCCGAAGACATCCAGCGGAAAAACGCAGCGCTTACTTTGCCGACAATGGCTCTTAGGCGGAGAGATAACGGCGCTGAATGAAACGATAACGAGCGCGGTGTAAGGAAGGGACGTCGATGAACACGTTATTGCCACAATTCCGCGTTGCCGCCGAGCTAGAGCAAAGGCTGGGTGACACACAACTTCCGCAAAATCTATTTTCGTTTAAGGCGACGATGGAGCGTGATGAAGGTGAAGTTTATCCAGAGCAAGCGGTGAACTTCTTGAACGGCTTAAACCTGCATCACTACTACGTGCCAAAAGCGTTAGGGGGTCGTTTTGTCAATTGTGAGGAAATATTGGCAATTCACCGCGTAGTCGCACGGCGTGATCTTGCCGTGGCAATTACGTACTCGACAGTGGCGTGGAGCACACTGATTTGGATTGCCGGCAGCAATGCGCAGAAAGAGAAAATGGCGGGGCGGATTCTCGGCGGCGGTGTAGCCCCCTGTTTGGCCTATTCAGAAAAAGAGCATGGTGCTGATTTGTTAGGCGGTAGCGTGACAGCAACCCGATTGAGTAACGGTGATTACGAAATTGACGGTGAAAAATGGCCAATCAATCGCGCCACTCGCGGCGATTTTGTGAGCTTAGTCGCGAGTACGAGCAATGACCGTGGCCCGCGTTCTTTAACTGCGTTTATGATAGATAAACGCGATCTGGATCCGGCGACGTATTACCATCTTCCGCGCGTCAAAACACTGGGCTTGCGCGGAATTGATTTAAGCGGCATTGGCTTCAAGAAAACAATTGTGCGCAAGGAAGCCGTTATTGGCCAGGAAGGCGAAGGGCTGGAAGCGGGGTTGCGTGGACTGCAAGTAACACGCACATTTTGCGCGAGCTTTGCGCTCGGGGCGGGAGACACCTTGCTGCGCACCGTCGCGAACTTTGCCATAGAGCGACAATTGTACGGCAAAGCGATTGTTGAACTGCCGCACGTGCGCGAGTTATTGGCTAATGCGTATGTGAATCTAATGGCCGCCGAGTGTATCGCCTTCGCGGCAGCGCGTGGCATGCATTTATTCACGGACCAATTCAGCATCTGGTCCGCCATTGCCAAAGTACAAGCGCCCGCCATGGTGGAACGAGCTGGAGAGGCCGCCGCCAAAGTATTGGGCGCGCGTTTCTATATGCGCGACGAATACCAGTGGGGAATTTTCCAAAAGACCTTTCGTGACAATTTAATTATCAGTATTTTTGACGGTAGTTCCGTTATTTGCCTGAACAGTATTGGCGCGCAATTAAAGCAAATTTCGCTCACACGTCAGCGTGGTAAGAGCCTGTCCGTTGAGCAGGTTGAAGCGCTCTATGATCTGCGGCGACCGTTGCCGGAATTTCAACCGAGTCGAATTCAAGTTTATAGCAAGGGGCAAGACGCGGTTGCGGCGAGCCTGCCGGTGTTGTTGGATAAATTGGCGGCCATGAGCGCGGATGCTTTGCTAAGTGAACAAAGACTGTTAGACATCCGAAACGCGGCCGCGACGATTGCCCGGCAGTTGGCCGACTTTGATCAGGCCGTTATCAGCTACTTCGAAACGTCGAAGGACAGTAGCGCCTCGGCGGTGTTCGCGAAAGCGGAAGAGTATTGCCAAATTCACACGAGCATCGTCAGCCTTGGTATTTGGTTACATAACCGCACTCACCTGCGCGATGCGTTTGCAAATGGCGCAGGCCTGCTAGCCATTCTCCAACGGCGCGGATCGCCTGTTTTAGATGTCGGCGGTACAGACATTCCTGCACGTGAAAGTTTAATGCAGGATCTGTTAGACCGGATGCAGACGAATCAAATGTTCTCGATTATCAATTTTCAATTGGCGGCCAGCGGGGCCGGTGCCTCTCATACCAGTATTCACTCTATAGTCAGTTCTAATTCTACGGAAGGAAGGTAAATCCAATGATTTCTCACGCGCGTGCCATCGCCCCCATCGAAACACTCTCTATGCATCACAGAATTACCGGCATGTTGAGCCGAGAATTGCGTATGGATGCAGCGAATATATCGCCCGAAGTTCCACTCACGCAATACGGCATTGACTCGATTGCGGCGCTCACGATTGCCGGTGAGTTGGAAGATCAACTTGGAATTGAATTGCCGTCGACCTTGCTGTGGGATTGCCAGACAGTAAATGATCTTGCTGATTATTTAGGCGCTGAATTAAGTGGCCGCCAGCTTGCTAACGAGGTGAGCTATGCAGGCCACTAGTTTGGTGCTGGATGCACCGTTGCTTCCATCCTGCGAAGCGGTGTATCCCCTAGCCGCAGAACAGCGCGGTCTATGGTTCGTGCAGCAATTAGAGCCGACCTGCGGTTGCTACCATCTAGTATTTAGTTTTTTGGCGAACGAAACCGAAACAAAATTGGCCGATCTGTCGAGCTTGCTCGCCGATCTCATCGCGGAGTATCCGGTTCTACGGACGAGTTTACCGACTACGGCAGACGGACCCAAGCAGTGGGTATGGAACACCACGCTGGCCGATATACGACTTGAAAATGCGCAGGGTGAAACGATGGCGGCCGTGAAGGAACGCATGCGTGTTGATGCGCGTGAGCCATTCGATTTGGCGCATCCGCCATTATGGCGCGTGCATTGCTACCAGATGGACGACAAACAATGGGCAGTGGCGGTGGTCGCGCATCACGTCTTGCTCGACTTCTGGTCGTTAGGCTTGTTGCTTCAAGATGTCGCGGGTCGTCTCGGCTTTACGAATACAACCGCGTTGCCGTTGGATGGTCGCGGTTTTGGTGAATATGCTCTGCGCCAAGCCGAGCGTTTGGCGGTGGGAACGTATGATGCGGCGGCGCTTAATTATTGGCGTAAGCAGCTCGACGGGGCACCCCCTGTGCACGGTTTACCTTTAGATTTTCCGCGTTCAGCGCGGCAGACGTACAACGGTTCATCCATTTCGTTTCAATTATCGAAGGAAATGAGTGACGGCGTAAAACGGTTAGCGCAAACGAACAGCGCGACCCCGTTTATGGTGCTGTTGGCCGCCTATTTTGTGTTATTGCATCGTTTTTCCGGCGACACGGACATCGTTGTTGCCACGCCGGTAGCAGGACGCTTGGAGCGGCCGCAACGCAGCATGTTGGGGCAATTCGTGAACACCTTGGCGTTGCGCTGTCAGTTAGATGCAAGCGCCTCCTTTGCACAATTGCTCACGACTGTTCGTCAACATGTAGTAGACGCACTCCGCCACCAACAATTGCCATTTTCTGTTTTAGTAGAAGCGCTAGCACCGCAACGAGATTCCAGCTTTGCGCCATTGAGTCAGTTGGGATTCTCCTGGGAACGCCTGCCCTTACTGGCCGATTTTGCCGACTTCTTCTTGGCAGAACCCAATGAAGTAACGCGCCATGGCGCAGGTTACACGCTAAAACCCTTTCCTGTGCCACAACAAGAAGGTCAGCTCGATTTGCTTTTGGAAATGGGCGGCGAGCGTGATGGCCAGTTGATCGGCGTGTTGAAATACCATGATGAATTGTTTCAACGCGATACAGCTTATGATTTGGTTGCAGCATTTCGCAGTTTAGTTAGCGCGGCAGTTAACGATCCGGAAACACGCATCGCCGATCTTAACATTACCGATTTAGATCGCTTAGCGAAAGCGCAAGCGTGGGGCAATGGACCTACGCTTGCGTTGCCGGAGACTTCAGTTCTCGAATTGATTCGGCAACAGGCGCGCCTATCGCCCAGCGCGATTGCTGTCTCCGATCATGATTCAGGATATACCTATCAATTATTGCTGGAACGCGCAAGTCGTATCACGGCAGGGTTGCGGCGATTGGGCGTTAGCGCAGACGATAGAGTGGGACTAATGTTAGATCGCAGTTGCGATTTATTGGTCGCTATTCTAGGAATTTGGGGCGCGGGCGCGGCGTATGTTCCGCTCGATCCGGCATTGCCGTCGGATAGACTGAACTATATGGCGGCTGATGCGGGCCTGGCTGCCTTAGTGACCGATAGTGCATTGAGCCACATGTGGCCTGTTGGCGTGCCGCTCGTGTGTGTTGACTTACCGTTAGCGCCTGCGCGTGCACAAATTGAAAATGTAGCTGGCGATACGGCGTATTTGCTCTATACCTCTGGCTCTACCGGCAATCCAAAAGGGGTACGTGTTGGCCAACGTTCGGTCTTAAATTTCTTGCTTTCAATGCAAAAATTATTGGATGTGGGTGCGCAAACTCGCTTGTTGGCTGTGACCACGACGGCATTTGATATTTCTGTTCTTGAGCTATTGTTGCCGGTGCTGGCGGGTGGAAGAGTGGTCGTGTGTGATCGCAACACGAGTTTGGACGGGGTGGCGCTGGCGCAACGCATCGAGTCTGAAAAAATAACCATGCTACAGGCGACGCCAGCCAGTTGGAAGTTGTTAGTGGACTCGGGTTGGCAGGGTAATGCGGACTTGTGCGCTTTATGCGGCGGCGAGGCATTATCACCCGCCCTTGCCGAACAACTTTTTTCGCGCGTCAGTCAACTTTGGAATGTGTACGGACCCACAGAAA
>JANOTC010000468.1:0-8223 GCA_031416175.1 Gammaproteobacteria bacterium | reverse complement strand
GATGATGATGCGGTGGTAACGCAGCTTGTCGATGTTGAATTCGTCTCGACCAATTCCGCAACCCAAGGCAATGATGAGCGTTCCGACTTCAACCGACGAGATCATCTTGTCGAAGCGCGCCTTTTCTACATTCAGAATCTTACCCTTAAGCGGCAAAATAGCTTGGTAGCGACGATCACGGCCTTGCTTGGCGGAACCCCCTGCGGAGTCTCCTTCGACCAGGAAGAGCTCAGAGCGCGAAGGATCTTTTTCTTGGCAGTCCGCCAGTTTTCCCGGCAAACCCGCGATATCTAGTGCGCTTTTGCGACGTGTCATTTCACGCGCTTTGCGTGCTGCTTCCCGTGCTCGTGCTGCTTCAATCATTTTCCCCGTGATGGCGCGCGCATCCAACGGCTTTTCTTGTAAGTAAGCCTCAAAATTCATTGTCATGGCTGACTCAACGGCAGGCTTAACTTCCGATGAAATCAATTTGTCTTTGGTCTGAGACGAGAATTTCGGGTCATGCAATTTCACCGATATGATGGCAGTCAGACCTTCCCGGGCGTCGTCGCCGGTCGTTTCCACTTTCGCCTTCTTGGCTTGACCGTCTTTTTCAAGATATTGATTAAGCGTTCGCGTGAGCGCGCTTCTGAATCCGGCTAGATGTGAGCCACCATCGCGTTGCGGAATATTATTCGTGTAGCAAAACACGTTTTCTTGATAAGAATCATTCCATTGGCAAGCGATTTCGATACCGATAAGATCTTGCTGTATGGAAAAATAGAAAGCATTAGGGTGAATCGGCGTTTTCATTTGATTCAAATGTTCGACGAACGCACGTATTCCGCCAATATACTCGAACGTGTCGCTCCGATCTGAACGCTTGTCTTGAAGAACGATCTTTACACCCGAATTCAAAAATGAAAGCTCGCGTAAGCGTTTCGACAGGATGTCGTAGTGAAACTCAACGTCTGTGAATGTCAGGCTGCTCGGTTTAAAGCGGACGCGTGTTCCACGACGATCCGTTTCACCCGTTTCTTTAATCGGCGCCATCGGTTCGCCATGGCGATATTCTTGGGTATAAACCTTGCCATTGCGCCAAATCGTCAGCTCAAGCAACTCGGAAAGCGCATTTACAACGGAAACGCCCACCCCATGCAAGCCGCCGGAAACCTTATACGAGTTGTCATCGAATTTACCACCTGCATGAAGAATTGTCATAATGACTTCGGCCGCGGAACGGCCTTCTTCTGGGTGCATGTCAACAGGGATACCACGGCCGTTATCGGTGACAGTGACAGAGCCATTGGTTTCGATGGTCACGGTAATTTCGTTACAGTAGCCCGCGAGGGCTTCGTCGATGGAGTTATCCACGACCTCGAACACCATGTGATGCAGGCCGGTTCCGTCATCGGTATCACCGATATACATACCGGGACGTTTTCTCACCGCGTCCAGACCCTTTAAGACCTTGATCGAAGATGAGTCGTAAACATTGGGTTCTGTCATATAACAACCATGTCGAGATCAAACGTTAATGAGGGTGTATTGCGCCATGTTCCACGTGGAACAATTTGGCGGTGGCGGGAATACTCGTCGGAAAAGACTTCAGAGTCGCCGTCGTGATCAAAAGCTGTGTGCCACGCTGAGCCAAAAGGTTCAACAGTTGCGCTGCGTGCTCCGGATCGAGCTCCGCCCCGGCATCATCCAGCAACAACACCGTATCCTTACGTGCATTGTCGCTTAAATAACGGACTTGTGCCAAAAGAAACGCGAAAACAAGTAATTTCTGTTGCCCACGCGACAAACGATCTTTCACGTCTTTGCCATTCATCCGTACAATCATATCTGCCCGGTGTGCACCGTACTCAGTATGGCCAATCAAGAGATCCTTCCCTCGGTGTGATACGAGCGCTTCTGCGTAGGACATTTGCTCTGGCCATCCGGGCTTCAAATGAAGGTCCAAGGTGTCTACCCAACTTGGCAGTAATATTTTCGCGTATTCCCTTACCAGCGGCTCCAATTCACCCAGGAGCTTACGCCTAGCCTCAGTAATTTGCTCTACACGCGGGACAAGGCTCTTATCCCAAACTTGTAACTCTGCCTGGTTCTTACTTGTCTCTAGTAACGCGTTGCGTTGGCGGAGTAACCGAGTGCAGTCTGACCACATAGGGTAGAAAGATTGTTCCACGTGAAACAATGCCCAATCCATAAACTTTCGTCGCCATTGCGGGCCTTCATCTAATAGGCGACTACTACTCTGCGTCACCGCCATTACCGGCAATGCGCTGGCAAGGGTCGCAATTCGCTTTTCCACTGCACCATTTACGCGAATCGTATACGACTCGCGCCCACGCTGAATACCGATGCTTTGACTACGTCCCTCGTGCGCCACCGTCGCAAACACAGTGCAATATGGCTCTCCCTCCCGAATAATGCGAGCAACATTACTCGTTCGAAAAGATTTGCCCGTGCCGAGAACATGAACAGCTTCCAATAAGCTGGTTTTCCCGCTGCCATTTAGCCCCTCGAAAATGTTAATTCCGGGTCCTAAAGTAAGCTCCACCTGCGCAATATTGCGCACGTTCTCCACCCGCAATGCATTCACTGACATTTATGGCATTACGAAACGACTAAACTTGCTACGCAAGCGCTACAAGCGCATCGGCATAACCACATACTCGCAAGAATCATCATTGTTCGCCGAAATCAACACGCTCCCGCTAGAGTCAGTAAATGCCATTTTCACTTGCTCTCCATCCAGGGCGGTCATTGCATCAATCAAGTAAGCCACATTGAAACCCAATACGAGCGCCAATTGATTGTAATTAACTTCGATTTCATCCTCAGCTTCTTCTTGTTCAGGATTATTGGCAACCGCACGCAAGGTGTTGTCACCCACTTCCAAGCGAATACCCCTGTACTTCTCATTCGACAGGATCGACGTTCTAATCAAACAACTTCGTAACAATTCGCGATCAGCCACCAAAATCTTGTCACCCCCACGCGGAATAACAACCTCGTAATTAGGGTATTGTGCGTCGATCAACTTCGCCGAGAACGTAATGTCAGGCATAACCACCCGCAAAAAATTCTCACCGATCATCACAACCACATCGTCATCAACATCTTCTAAGAGCCTGGCTAATTCCATAACCGCTTTTCGAGGAACAATTGCGCGAACGCGCTCTTCGATCCCAACGTCAATCTTGGCTTGGCACTTGGCAAGACGATGACCATCCGTCGCCACGGTTGTGACAACGTCGCGATCCATTTCCAATAGCAATCCATTCAAGTAAAAACGAACGTCTTGCAACGCCATCGCAAATTGGGTTTTCTCAATGAGCCGCTTAAGAACTTTCTGAGGAACACGAAATTGAAAGCGGTCCGTCTTTGTATCAATGACTGGAAAATTCTCCGCAGGCAAAGTGACCAATGAAAAGCGTGACTTTCCACTTTTTAGAACGGCTTTCTCTTTCGCAAAATCTAAATGCACGAGTGAGCCGTCAATTAACGCCCGGCACGAGTCCTGCAATTTTTTCAACGGAACCGTTGTCGAACCTAAACCATCGCCATTCACTTGAATTTTAGCAACGACTTCCATTTCTAAATCAGTGGCGGTAATGAAAAGTCCGTCCGCCCTGAGATCAAGAAGTACATTCGACAAGATTGGCAAGGTTTGGCGTTTTTCAACCACACCGCCCAATAATTGCAAGGGTTTTAAAATGGCTTCTCTCTGAACCGAAAACTTCATGTATGTGTGCCTTCCTGTCTCTCTAATGATTAAATATATTATATATCTCTCTATTATTACTATTAGAGACCACCCTCTCTGTGGATAATAAATTTAACTCCATATTTTTCATACACTTGCAAAACTAATTAGCCTCTCACAAGCTGTCAACGCAAGCCCCTTAAACCTGTGGATAAGCTGTCCACAGATAATGACCTAAAACCAAAAGCACAATCTATCCACAGCTAGCCCACATCATGTCGTTAGAGTTCTTAACAAGTTATGCACATCTTCCGCGATTCTTGAATCGGTAGCACGCAGTTCTTCAACCACCCGACAGGCGTGGAGAACAGTCGTATGATCTCTCCCACCAAATGCCATGCCTATTTCAGGCAAACTGTGATTCGTGAGTTCTTTCGCCAACGCCATCGCTATTTGGCGTGGCCGAGCCAAGGAGCGTGTCCGTTTTTTCGCCAATAGGTCCGTTAGACGAATTTTGTAATATTCGCCAACGGTCTTTTGGATATTTTCAATCGTAATCAATTTTTCTTGCAGCGCGAGCAAATCTTTCAGGGCTTCTTTAGCAAATTCCACCGTAATTGCTTTGCCCACGAAGCGGGAGTTCGCTATAACGCGCCGCAAGGCCCCTTCTAGCTCCCGAATATTCGAACGAATACGCTTAGCTATAAAAAAGGCTACGTCGTCAGGAAGTGGGCTACCGGCTGCCTGCGCCTTGCTTAATAGAATCGCAACGCGTGTCTCCAATTCAGGCGGCTCGACGGCAATCGTTAAACCAGAACCAAATCGGCTAGATAAACGTTCTTCCAATTTCTCCACTTCTTTTGGATACCGATCACAGGTCAAAACTACCTGTTGTTGACCTTCCAAAAGCACGTTGAATGTATGAAAAAACTCTTCTTGTGAGCGCTCTTTTCCCGCGAAAAATTGAATATCGTCGATCAAAAGTACGTTCAATGACCGATATTGCCGTTTAAACTTATCAATCTCGTTGTGCTGTAAGGCTTTTACCATGTCTTGAACAAACCGTTCGGAATGTAAATAACACGCTTTTGCGCCTGGATTCTTTTTTACAATGTAGTTACCGATGGCATGCATAAGATGGGTTTTACCCAACCCCACGCCTCCGTAGATAAACAGGGGATTGTAGGCGCCACCCGGATTTTGCGCGACTTGCATGGCTGCTGCCCGCGCCAATTGGTTGGACTTCCCTTCCACAAACGTGTCAAAGGTGTAATCGGCCTTCAATCCGGTTTGCATTCCTCCGCTCGGTGCTTCAGTTTGACGACGTGCACGCACGGGCGCCACAACAGGCTCGTTAATACGAGTAATGGTTTCCATAAACGGCAGTTCCGCGACACTTTCTGAAACTGAACTCGGCGTGGAAGTGGCAGGCGCCCCGACAATCGCCAAACGAACTACCACAGAAATAGCCGTATTGAGCTCCGCACAAATTTGAACAATCCGGTCCAAAAACCGCTTGGCCACCCAATCTAAAACAAATTGATTCGGCGCTTCAATGATCAATTCAGTCCCGATCACGACTCCCTTCAACGATCTGATCCAGGTATTGAATTGCTGAGAGGTTAACTCCCCTTCTAAGCGGTCTTGACATTCATTCCAAAGGGATTTGGCCACAAAAGATCCTAATAAAATCACATAAAAAAGGCTCTGTCATTGGGTGCCCAACAGAAATACATTTCACGTCGGTGGTTGACAAACGGGCGCCGCATGCTTATTCTCAGCGCCTTTTCGCCGTTGGTCTCGGTTTAAGTCGAGATTCAACGTCACAACGCCGCTATAAGTTCGCTTAAGGCGGTCGGCGAAGTCGGCGATTGCGTTAAAGCAATATTGTATCAGCTATGGTGGACGGTACGGACCATGAAAAGAACATTTCAACCCAGCATTATTAAGCGTAAACGAAATCATGGATTTCGGGCTCGAATGGCCACTAAGTCTGGTCGGCGTCTGATTGCTCGCCGTCGAGCAAAAGGTCGGACGCGTCTCACCGCCTAATGAATGACACGTCAAGCGACGCGTGTAGGGGCGCACGTTTCACAACGCGTCGCACTCGTTGCTCCATTTAGTTTCGCATTTGAATGCTTACCTTGCTGCGCTAACAACATCGCGCGGTAGAGTGGCGAACAATGCAAAAATGGCGTGCATGTGAGCGTGTCTCCCGGACGATTTGAGCGCAGTGCGCGTTTGTTGCGTCCCGAAGAATTCAAGCGGGTGTTTGAACAACCCCAACGCTTGAGTTCCCGAAATCTTATGGTTTACGCACGTGTAAACGGGATGGGTTACGCACGCCTTGGCCTGGCGATTTCGAAAAAAGCGGTGCCTAGAGCCGTCGATCGGAACCGTGTTAAACGCGTCACACGGGCAAGCTTTCGATTAAGTAAGCTGCGAGCACGCGGATGGGACATTATAGTCATGTGTCGCAACGGTGGTGTGTTAGTAGACAACGTCGAAACGCATCGTGCACTAGTGGATATGTGGCGGCGCCTGGAGGGGAAATGCGCAGACTCGTAACAGGCCTCATTTGGCTTTACCGAACCTGTCTTAGCCCGTTTCTAGGCTCCAATTGCCGATACTACCCAAGCTGTTCGGCTTACGCGCATGAAGCGGTAAATCGGCATGGAGTAGCAAAGGGGGGATGGATGGCGACACGACGAATATTGCGCTGCCATCCGTGGCATGAAGGCGGGTACGATCCTGTCCCGTGCGAGCCCGAGAAGGGTCTTAACAAACAAGCATAAGTAAGTATGGACAATCAACGCCTCGTTCTTTTCGCTGCTCTGGCTCTCGTTGTCATCCTTTTGTGGGAAGCATGGAATCAGACGAATGCACCGCAACCTCCTATTGCCGCCGTCACTCAGTTGCAGACTGCGTCTCCTACATCTGCGCCAGTATCCAGCTCTACCGCTAAAGATACGCCAACAGGAACCTCGGTTGCCGATGCACCCGCAGTAGAAAAATCACAAACCGGCCCACAATTAGGGTTAACGACGCAACAACGTATCCGCGTCATTACGGATGTCTTGGATATGGATATCGATAGTGCTGGCGGCGATCTTCGTCGCGCTTACTTGCGCACGTTTCCCGTTACCGCCGACAAGCCGAACGAACCGTATCCGCTCATGAACGATGCCTTACCCCAGTTGTTCATTGCGCAAACCGGGCTGTTATCCAATCGCGTTGCACCGGATCATCATGCCGTTTACACGGCAGAAAAAACCGAATACCGGTTGGAAACGGGACAGAATGAGCTAAAGGTGCCGTTGACCTGGCGAAGCCCGGAAGGCATTAGCGTAACCAAGATCTACACCTTTAAACGTGGCGACTACTTAGTCAAAGTAGACCATATCGTCAAGAATGACAGCGCAGAAGAATGGCGCGGGCGCCTCTATCGGCAATTCCAACGAACGGAGTACGACGAGCCGGGCAAATCCCGCTTGCTTTACACGTTCAGCGGCGGCGCGGTGTCCACGCCTGAAAAGCCGTATGAAAAAATTGAGTTTAGTGCAATGTCAGAATGGAAATCAACCCATAGCTATAGCACAGGCGGCTGGATAGCCATTCTGCAACATTATTTTGTCGTCGCCTGGGTGCCGGGACCAAAGGAAGTCAATCATGTGTTTACACGGGTGTTAGGCGATGGCCGGTATATCTTGGGCATGACGGGTGAAGAAACAGTTGTGGCCGCTGCCGCAAGCAATAATTTCTCAACCGATCTTTATGTCGGGCCTAAGGAGCAAGAGCGTTTATTGGGCGTTGAAAAGAACCTCATACTGACAGTTGACTACGGCATGTTGACAGTTATCGCCGATCCCCTGTTTTGGTTACTCAAACAGATTTATGGGTTCGTCAACAACTGGGGTTGGTCCATCGTCTTGGTTACTTTCTTCATCAAGCTGCTGTTCTATCCTTTGTCCGCTGCGAGCTATCGCTCTATGGCGAATATGAAGAAATTGACACCCAAGTTTCAGTCCATTCGTGAACGTTATGCCGGCGACCGTCAACGCATGAGCCAAGCGATGATGGAGTTGTATAAGCAGGAAAAAGTTAATCCATTTAGCGGTTGCTGGCCAATGTTAGTCCAGATCCCCGTATTCTTGGCCCTTTACTGGACCCTGTTGGAAAGTGTTGAGTTGCGTCAGGCCGACTGGATCTTGTGGATTACCGACCTGTCCGCGAAAGACCCTTTCTACATATTGCCGTTGTTGATGGGCGCGACTATGTTCATCCAACAAAAGTTTAGTGCCAATCCAGGTCTTGATCCTCTGCAGCAAAAGATTATGCAATGGATGCCCGTTATTTTTACCGGCTTCTTCATGCTCTTCCCAGCGGGATTGGTATTGTATTGGGTGGTCAACAACACCTTATCGATCGCTCAGCAAGCCTACATAACACGAAAAATGGAAGCCGCCGCGAAGGCGTAGTCACCGTGGATCAGGGCCTGGGCGATACCATCGCAGCACAGGCCACGCCGC
>JANOTC010000467.1:0-9481 GCA_031416175.1 Gammaproteobacteria bacterium | reverse complement strand
ACGCAGCAGGAAATCGTGACCTCATTCCATCCGGGCGACTTTCTCTTCTCCGCGGTGGTTACGGATGCTGTTTACCAACGTCTGCCCGCCAAAAAGCAGAGCGACCCGGGCCATCCTGCGGGTCGTCGGCTCCTCGTTTTCTCTGACAATCGTCAGGATGCTGGCCAGTTCGCGCATTCGCTGCAAATTGGCCGAGACATTTTCCAGCCCGCTATCTGCCGTTTGCATCATAGAGATACCGTCGTTGGCATTTCTAGCTGCTTGATTGGCGCCGACCATAAGTAGGGATGCCTACGCCCACAAACTCCCAAGCGAAAAAGTAATCGCGTCGAACGGCGGTTGTTTAACCGGGTCGTCTTCTTTTAGCGTTTGGAGCAGCAGCCAGTGCCCATTTTCTTGTAACTGGTAGACTTCCAGGGTGCAAGCGTCGGGGTCCACCAACCAGAGGTACGGCACGCGCTGGCGGGCGTAGATGGGCATTTTCAATGCGCGATCAGTGCGGGCCGTGGAGGGCGACAGAATTTCGCACACCCAATCGGGTGCCAACTCAAACCACGCCGTTTCGGGTAAGGTCGGCATGCGTTCTCGGCGCCAACCTACGATGTCGGGGACGAGGATGTCGCCGCCGAGATGTAATTCGGGTTCGTCTATGATCCACCAGCCGCCGGGGCCGCCGGTGCCTCGGTCGAACGGGCTCCAGAGATTTCCGGTAATTGATGAGTACGCCCGCGCATGTTTAGGCGCAGGTCGTGGTTGAGCATGTAACTGGCCGCCAAGAATTTCGCCTATCCAATTTTCGGGGAGCGTGAGAAGATCTTCATAAGTCGCGTGGCGTCTGGCGGGTTCGTTCACGATGCTACTCCCTCGGGTGGTTTATTATTCTAACATCGACAGACGATTAGCACTGTATTAGATTTCAAGTTTGCGGCGCCGTTAGCGCAGTCTCCGGCGCAGTATGCGCAGGGTTATCAATGCAATAGTCACTTTTCCGTAACGTGAATTCCCACCCCCATGAAAAATCGAAAAACTTCAACGCTTTCATCTCCAATGAAGCCGCGTGCAGTTTCTGCCGACAAGTCGGGCTTACACCCGCGTAACGCGTATCGTGCTCGCTACGATTTTCAGCAATTAATTCTTGTCTGCCCCGAACTGAGCGCTTTTGTAGCTAAGAATAAGTACGGCGATGAATCCATTGATTTCGCCAATCCGAATGCTGTACGCGCGCTTAATCGTGCATTGCTGAAGCAGGTATACGGGGTTACTGGCTGGGACATTCCCGCGCAATATCTGTGTCCGCCCATTCCGGGTCGCGCAGATTACATTCACTATGTCGCTGATTTGTTGCAGCGCTGTAATGGCGGCGTTATGCCGACCGGGAAAGCGATTCGTGCGCTTGATGTGGGCGTTGGCGCCAATTGCGTCTACCCCCTTATCGGGCACGGCCAATATGGTTGGCGTTTCGTCGGGAGTGATATTGATCCCTTGGCAATCGCCAATGCACAACGGATATTAGCTGCAAATCCGTCGTTGCTGGCCTTCATCGAATTGCGTTTGCAACAATCGCATTTGAATATATTTGCTGGCGTGCTGGAAGCGGCTGATGTGTTTGATATTACGCTTTGTAATCCACCATTCCATGCCTCTTTAGAAGAAGCGGCGGAAGGCAGTAAGCGAAAGTGGCGTAATCTTGATAAGGCGAAAAAAGGCGGAGAGTCACCTGCGTTAAATTTCGGTGGCCAGAGCACGGAATTGAGTTGTCCAGGCGGGGAAGAGGCGTTTATATGTCGAATGATATTAGAAAGCGCGCAGCGCCCATCAACGTGTTTTTGGTATACAACCCTGGTCTCGAAAGCGGCGACATTGCCGGCCATTTATCGCGCCCTGCGTGCGGAAAATGCGCAAGACGTTAAAACACTTGATATGGTGCAAGGTCAGAAAAAGAGCCGGGTTGTGGCGTGGACATTTTTGACCTTGCCGCAGCAGGAGGTGTGGAGAAAAACGCGATGGACATAGGTCTCGACGTTTTGAGGCGGATAGGGTCCTACTTTAGCGGGTATTGGCTCGCGCCATACCGTTAATTTTGACCAACATTTATTGCAGCTATTTAGGTGTCAAAATAAGGCCAAACATCAACACGTTTTCGGTTTGATGGTACAACTTGTTGTATCGTTTGCGGCTGACAGACACGCCAAAACCCTCGGTTAACATAACCACCGCGCCAAACTCCGGATACCAGTCTGCGAAGTACTCGCGACCATTTACGCGATAGCCTAAAGCAATGCCGGCTCCGATATAGATGTTTACCCGTGTCGGTAGTAAATAACCCGCACCGAACTCAGTTGCCCACGCGTCTCCCTGTTGAGCATCTTCATATTTGGCCAGATCCCAATGAATAGCGGTGTTGCCACCGGCACCATACATTCCAATTGTGGTGATCAAAGGGTCGCCTTGAGAGTTTTTGCGTTGCGCAATCTGCAACACGGACGTTTCCGACTCCGCAGCGAACGTCACGCCAAGCGCGTCGACCAGTAGCAGTAAGGCAAATGCTAGGATGGCTTTCATAGGGGTTGTGCTCGGGTTGAAATTTATGCGCAATAGGCGCGTTCACGTTATCTGCGGTAGATCATAGCATTCATGGTGGTCATTCGACCCGCGTCTCACTCAATATGAAACGTCGTATAACGCGCGAGATTGTTGTTTGGCCATAAAAGTGGGGGCACATCGAAACAATGTATTGCGAATGCTGCACGCCATTGTGTTAGTTAAATTTGTCAATTTTCCGATTTGCCATGAGACATTGACGATCTTGTTGACCTTGGCAAAACGCGCTGCCTGAAAGCTCTCGAAAGCGTTCTTTAATGTGTCGCACGTTGCAATTTTCTCGGCCAACACCCAAGAGTCTTCAATCGCTTGCGCGCCGCCCTGGCCAAGGTTAGGCGTGGTGGCATGCGCCGCATCACCGACTAAAATAATGGAGCTGGAAAACCATTTCTTTAAAGGAGCCAAGTCGCTTATGTCATCGCGAATAATTAAAGTTGGATCAGTATGAGAAATGATTTCCCCGACCGGGTCCAAGAACTCCCGATACTGTTGAATAAGTTTTTGTTTAATATTCGTCGCGTCATCCTTTCCGCCTGCTGCTTCGAGTTTGGTGGCAAACCAATATATTTGTGTCTTTGAAATGGACACGAAGCCAAACCGAAGGCCAGCGCCCCACACCTCCGTGAGCTGCGCTAGCCACTTTCTTGAAAGCGTTACGTTAGACACGCCTCTCCAACAGGTTTGTCCAGAGTAGCGCAGTGGGCAGTTTGGAAAAATGGATTCTCGCACTTTTGAATGAATGCCATCGGCACCCACCAGAAATTCACCCCGGACCTTTGTGCCATCCCGAAACGTCGCCTCAACGTCATCGACGCCAGCGCATACGTTTACGCACGGGCTATTTGTTGATAGGGTGTTAGGTGCAAGCGCGCCCAGCAGAATATTTTGTAAGGCGCCCCTATGAATGGCGGTGGTTTGATAAATGCGCCCATTTTTCGAATAATGCGCGGGCGCTTTTGAAATACTCTTGCCCCTTGAGCCCAACACAGCCAAGGATTCGATTGGCCTGCCGACATCCTTCACGTGTTGCGCGAGGTTGTACCGGTCGAGAATGGTCATCGCATTAGGTGGGACAAGAATGCCAGCGCCGATTGGATTTAATTGATGCGCAGCTTCAAATATTTTTACATTGATATCTCGCATCTGCATAGCGATCGCTGTGGAAAGGCCGCCAATGCCGGCGCCTATGATAATCCCTCTCATGAAAATCTCCGTTGCAGAAATATCGCGTTGGTTAGTGCGTTGTATTCGTAAGAATACCCGATGAGCGACCCCTGAGACCGCGAGCTTCTTTGCATATAATAATTTTGATGTGCATGTTATGCACGACTTAACCAGTACCCAGGCTTGCGGCTGTTATGCATTACTGCCACAACAAAAATAACGTCTTCGCTCTTTCGATAAATTACCGAAAATGGAAATTTACTCAGCAGAAACCGCCTAAAACCTTTTTGGAATTTCGGCCATGTGTCGGGAAGTTCGATGATGGCTTGGTAGGAGCCTTCTAGTTCGCTGAGGAAATCATCTCCTAAACCGGCGGCTTGATTTTGATACCAATTGAACGAGGTTCGCACTTCAGACGCAATATCGGGGTGAAAAAGTAGCTGTGGCATACTAGCGTTTAATTTCGGATTTTAAGACGTCCCAAGATACGCCCGCAACCTTTCCGGATTCAAGTTCGGAGTATCGTTTTTCTGCTAGGTCAAGCCACGCTTTATCAACATCGTCATCGTGCACTTCGTCGAGTGATGAGATTAGACAGTGGGCAACTAACGCTCTTTCATCGTGACTTAACTCTTTAATACTTTCAATGACTTGTTTCATTTTCGCGAACATAGAATGATATCCCTTGCCGGACAAGATTTCTCTATAATAGCATAGCCAAGAGGGCTGGAAAGGTATATGAGGAAGTCTGGCAGTTGACCGGTCGTGGTTAAATGCAGCATTGTTTAAAATTAACTTATCAACACCCGCATAATATATTTATTATTGGTTAGTGCACATGTTAGCGTTATTTCTAGTTCGCGAAAAGTTATTGAAGTCTTTCGCACGGTTCAATTTATACTTCCTCGCCCCTTACTCGGCAAGGGGCGTCAAGTCACTCGTAATTATGGGGTGCTAGTCCCGAATGGCGGTACTTGACGTATTTGTTCATCAGGACACTTTAGCGGCGAATCGACGGAAATGGCAAGCTCACGAGAAGTTGTCTGAAGGCCCGCCCTAGTGCGAAAGGGCGAACTGAAATGAGTAAATTATTCTCACGACAAACAGCGTAGATGCTAACGGTTATCATTAGAAAAGTCTACACCACTGGGATCAACTATTCACCTGAAACTAAAACAGAATCCTTCCTTCTGTGATATGTGAATTTAACAGCATCGCGTCAAGCCGCTGGAATGTTTTGCAAATACTGGATCAAGGACTGGAATTGGGATTGGGCCTTGCTGGTCGGATCCACGATACTGTGGCGGAAGTATTTCTCGATATTGGCGGCCGTGATTTCGGTATTTAGCGGGTTGTAAGTCGTGCCGTTGGCGCCACCCGCCGTTTGTCCCATCATGCGAACGAATGCGATTTGGCTGATACCTGCGATGGCTTCTGAGTTGCCGCTTGCCACGGCTTTGTCATATAGCGCTTTTTCCGCCGAGCTGAGATTCGCCATAGTATTCACAAATCCCGTCGCCTTTTGCATGTAATCGAGTTCTTCGGCGGTGAGCTTATCAGGTGATTTACCTTGGGCGGTGATTTCGGCAAGTTTTTTGTCGTTTGCGAAAAGATAATTCTGATCTTCCTGAGTTCTGTTCAAGGCGTCCTTGGTTTTGATCGCTGAAAGCCGTGCTTCGACCGATTTGTCGGCGTTCGTAGCGGCTGAGGGAGAGGAGGCGATCGACGCGGCAAGCGCCTCCTGCGCCGCTTTAGAAATGCTAACAGTGTCGGCAATAATTGTCGGCGTTGTGGCCTGGGTTTGCCGGGGCGATAACGAACGCGCAATATTGGCGGCGGAAAAAAAGGCAGAAGTGGGTTGAACTATCATGGCAGGCCTCCGGTTATCAAATGCACCTGAGACGGGCAATTGATATGCCAGCAAGAGGTCAAAGGGTTGCTCCGCCACCAAAGCTGCAGAACACACCTTGTTTAGGCCTCTATTCGGGCGGTTATGGCCCATATAGATACGGTAGTCATTTACAAAGTGTCGTCTTTTAGCCTGCTATCTTGCTCTGAGTTAGTCGATAAGTTTGCCATCGCACCAGTACTCATACAACACGCCGCGTCCATCAATCGAAAGTATGGTGCAATTCTCCATGTCTTCGCGGGATATTGTTGGAGACTCTAGCATGAATTTTAATAGCCGGAGGTCCAAGGAAATTTGATGTCACGCGTCTTCACGATGCTGCGCCCGGTTGTTAAAATGGCGAATAATGGTTAGTCATAAGCAAGGTCTTTCTGGCGACTCTCGCTCCGAGGTGCCTGGCGGTAATGAGATCCACGTCGGGGACAAGTCCATTATCGGATTGCGATACCAGACCCAGCTGCGCACCCAGGCGATTACGCCCCTGAGGATCGTGCCCGCCTGGGATATCGAGTCCTATCCAAAGCATTCCGTGTTGGGCCGCGAGTATGGCGAAGTACTGGAGCGTAGCCAATTGGTCTCCGCTCGGGTTTGCGCCAACCGTAAAACCGGCACAAAACTTACCCTCCCAACGTTGCGCTGCCCACCGATCACTAGAGGCGTCTGCAAATGCCTTAAATTGCGATGACGGGCCGCCCATAAATGTAGGAGAACCATAAATTACGCCATCAGCCGCGTCAAGGGCGTGAAAAACAGATTCATTTCTAAATCGTCCTTCCACAATGTCGCACCCGACGAGCGTGATCGTTTTCGCGACGCATCCATCTACACTGGTTACGCCTTCAAGAATTGACGCAGCCAAGTTTGCGGTTGTGCCGGTGATCGAGTGGTGAACTACGCAGATGGTGACCATGTTCTCTCGTTAGGTTGGGCGTTTGACTTGAGGGGCAGTCGGATTTTCCACAGCTAATTCTAATTGTATGCTTAACTTTCTTGATCCGCGTGAGGAGAGTTAATTAGAGCCGTCAATTACCCGATTAGGCAGGGTTACTCGGGTGAATGGCATACTGCCTCAATATTGTGATTGTCTGGACCACATGAACGGGAGGATTTTTCGGGAAGCCGTTGCTCACCCAGAAATCAGGTTCAGGTTCCGGCGGCCCTCCAAAGCCTGCAACGTCAGTGTCGCCCGTCACTGACGCCGGGAACTCCATGAGCAGCGAATACCCAATTGCGGAGAGAGTTTCTGAATAAAACGTTTGCTCTTCAAAAAGTCGCCTGCAACTATGCCTGTATGGTCGATCATGTATTGCTCCGAATGAAAGTCTAGCGCTGAGCTTTGCGGCGTCGGCAACAGAAACTCCAGGAAACAAGTGTGTTGTCTTCAGCGTTGGCACGAGCGACGTGTTATGCGGCATCGCAAAGCGGAGTCATGAGTATCTCACATGCAGCAGCCGTAGTGAATTGTGGCTCACCATGCTTGTGCGATCCATCACTATTCGGCCGGTGACGGAAGGCTTGTGTTGATGCTTTCATCGTATTGGGATTTCGAAATAACGCCAGTTGTGAACATTTGATTTAGCACAGTGTTTCTCCTTGTTGTTGCACTTTTCGGACTTTTTTGAATAGAGTAAAAGCTTGGTCCTCTAATTATTCCAGCAATCAGTGCCACTTCGGCTGGCAATAATGCATTGACATCCTGGTTGAAATATACGGTGGAAGCCTCGGATACCCCAACTATGGGTTGATTGCCATTGTTGCCAAGGTACACAGTAGCTAAGTATGTCGCCAAAACTCGTTCTCTAGATCGCAAACGCCAACAGAATTCTTCGAAACTTTGTTGAAGGTCGAAAGCTCAATATAGGTTTCCTAGCTCTCAAATAGTGTGCACATGATAATGGTTTTCTCGGTGACTCTGCATCAATCTCTGGACGTTGGAAGGCGATTTATTAAAGTGCTTGAGCGGCACGAGAGGGTTGCCGACGTCCTTTCATTAACAGATGATCGCAGGAACGCAATTGAAGACCCCTGAACGCAGCTCGTTTTGGCACACGGACGTGACAAAAATGTATGGTGAGTGCAGGGGTTCACCGGCGGTAACAAATATTAATGATCTAAAACAGCATTATCCCTTCTCGTGTTCTGGACGGTCGCGGGCCGGTAGAGAATCGCGAAAGACATCAAACGTTTTCCACGCAGGAACGGGTGGTGTGTATTCCGCTCGTGGGGCATACGCCGAGTATTCGACTAGCTGCATTTTGTGAATATAACGAGGGCAGTTTGGAAATATTCTGTTTGCCGTGACTCGAATAATGAACACTGAACCTGGGTACGCATCGCGCAAAGAATCGTTCGCGCTAATCTCTGCAGTGCCGTTTACACGAATTCGCATTTGACACTCGAAGTCTATGAATAACAGACCAACATGGCGATTGACCGAAACATTTCCCCAAGATCGGTACATTCCGTTACCGTCGTAATCAGGAAAGGCAAGCGTGTTGTCGTTAAGGACACGCACGAATCCGGGCAGACCACCTTTATAAGAGCAGTCCGGATGGCCATTGGCGTCGGCGGTGGCCACAAAAAACATGGAGCAACGCTCAATAAACGCACGGTCTTCCTCAGTAAACGCCGTGCGAACAGTCACTTGCTCCAAGCGGTCAGCTAACGGCCTCGTTTCGCGCACGTCTTGGAGATTCCTCATCCCCTCGTGATACATCGGATTGTCGTCCATTGTTCCTCCTGGCAAATCGGTGGCAAGCCTACTTATCCGCGTTCATTGTGCTCCGCTTTTGGCACTAACCTTGTCAATGTCCAATCTGGCTTCGGCACGATAACTTAATCCTCCGTTCTTGAAAGTGATTTTCCCGTTAGTGATTCCGCGAGGATCAAGGCCATATTGGCGCCGTTTTCTGTCGATTAGGGCAAGTACGATGCCTGTCGTTGTTTGTTGGTGGCTTCGATCACGGATTTCTTTCTCGTATTCTCGCATCGCCAGCTGCCGCAAAGCATCAGTGAATTCGGTCGTCTTATTCCATTGGTCTAGCACGCACGCGTTCCACACACACGTCGCCAATTTGATAGCTGCTTCCAGCTCCGATTGTAGATATTCATTGGGAAGTTGCTGTAAAAGCGGTTCGGCAAACTCCAGTAAGGTTTCAGATATTTTTCTCGTCGGGATAGTGTTCATGCTTTAAGTGTAAGTCCCCTGTGGGCGCGCAAGACCTATGTTTTCTGGGATATTCACTCAATGTTCTGACCGATGCGCCAAAGAACTCCCGACGGATCCGTGACACTGAAGTCTCGCATCCTCCAAGGCTGAGTCTCAACGTTCGATACCTTCACGCCGTACTTTGCGACCACTCCGCTTTCATTGATGCGACACCACCACGCATCAACATTTTCGACGAGCATGTGCATCATGAAATTATCAGCTATCGACTCAGTACAGAAATCTTGGAGCAAGCTGTGTTGATGGCGTGGTTGAACGAAGCCGCCATGAGGCAGAAGATGATCGGCATCACACTGGCATTCCATTGATTGCCCAATTCCGGGCAATGTTGCAATGGAGTTTACTATGGAATCCACCGAAAATGCGCACTTCGATTATCGGTATTAAGCCCATCTGCGAGCCTTAAAGCTGAGTATCGCGACTGAAATTCTTGTCACGTTATTTATATCTACGTGGTACAAAACGGATTGGCGGGGTTGAAATAGCCAGGCGCCGTAAAGTTGTAAAGGCCGTAGGCGCGTCAGAAAGTTTATGGTATCGTCCTGTTCTAATAACGAATTGGGGCAAATAAAAACGTG